>VBKX01000149.1:4551-16698 GCA_005879435.1 Deltaproteobacteria bacterium | reverse complement strand
AATTTTTCTCGATGTCTTATCCATGATTGGACCTCCTGATTCTGTCTCTCATTGCTTCGCTGATATTACGCATTGGCGGGCTTGGCGCTTTTTGCCTGCTGAAGGTCACGCGTCCGTGCCACCAGGTTGGTCAATAACTGGCGAATCAAATTCTTCGTCGTCTCATTGGTCAGGTTTCCCTCCGCGTCGAAATTTTGCGCGGCATTGGCGATCATCACCTCCGGCTGATTTATCGCGTGAACGTTCAAAAACACGAAGACCTGGCGCAGATGATATTGCGCCCGCGCTGTGCCGAGCGTTCCCACGGACGCGCCCATGATCGCCGCCGGCTTGTCCGTCCACGCGCTGTCACCGTAGGGACGCGACGCCCAATCGATGGCATTTTTTAGAACGCCCGGAATGGAATAATTGTATTCCGGCGTGACGAACAAGATTGCGTCCGCTTCGCGAATCCGTTTTTTAAATTCCACGACTTTCGGCGGCGGCTGACGCTCGTCGTCCTCGCTGAAAACCGGGATGCCGTCGAGCTCGAAGCTGTCGATGACGGCATCTTCGGGGGCCAGTTGTTGCGCCGCTCGCAGCGCCGCCCGGTTATAGGACTTTCGCCGCAGGCTGCCGGCGATACCGAGAATACGGATGGGTTGGTTCATTTTTCCAGTCTCCTTTTCATCGAAGATTTGAATCGCTCACCTCTTAGTCCAGGTTATACATTCAAGGGTGCTTCGACTAGACGGCAAATCTTGGAAACATTGTTCCGTCTAATGTGGAATCGCCGGCATGGATCTCGACGGCATCGAGGTTTTCGTCAAAGTCGTTGAAGCCGGCAGCTTCAGCCAAGCGGCCAAGCTTCTCGGCATGCCCAATTCGACCGTGAGCGCCAAAGTGTCGGCTTTGGAAAAACGGCTCGGCGTTATGCTGTTGCAGCGCACGACGCGAAAGCTGCGCGCAACCCCGGCGGGAGAGACTTACTTTCAGCAGTGCGTTCAGGCGCTCCAACGGCTGCAGGCCGCAGAAAATGAATTGACCAGCGCCCAGAGCGAACCCCATGGGCTTCTCAGAGTCACCGCTCCAGCAGACATCGGGCACACCCTTCTTGCTACGCTGGTGCGCAGTTTTTTACAGCAGTACCCGAAAACCGAAATCGAGCTCGTGGTCACCAACCGTGTGCTCGACCTCATCGCCGAAGGTGTCGATCTGGCGATCAGAGCCGGCGAGCTCGCCGACTCGAGGCTCATCGCCAAGCGATTCTCCGTCGGTAACGTCGGACTGTGGGCGAGTCCTGCTTACCTCAAGAAGCGCGGCATGCCTTCGCATCCGAGAGATCTGGCGCCACAGGAGTGCCTGCAATTCTCGCTATTCAAAAACAACCGATTGGAACTGACCAATGGCAAGGACAGCGCCCGAGTGGTTACCGCGGGGCGATTGCGCGCCGATGATTTCGAGGCGCTCAAAGCGTTCGCGCTTGTCGGCGAAGGCATTGTCTATCTGCCGAGTTTTATGTGCGCCGAGGAAGTGAAGCAGCATCGACTCCAACGCGTTTTACCCGATTGGCATGGCGCGGCGGCAATCTTCTCCCTCGTCTACCCCGCGCAACGATTCGTCTCGCCCAAGGTGCGCGCCTTCATCACCGTCGCCGAAAATTTCTGGCAGCGGCAAAAGTTCTGAAGCCGAGTCGCCGCGGGCTTTTTTTCAGGAGCTATTTATAGAGGCTGTCGATGAAGCCGCTTTTATCGAGCTTCTGGATGATCGAAGGGTCCGCGACGTCTTCGAATTTCAGGCTCGTCGCCTTGGGAATCTCCTTCCCTACTTCGGTAATGATGGTTTGCAAGCCATCGCGATACGGATACGGCTTTTTGAGAACATAGAAACGGGTAAGATCTTCATAAGCTCCTTCAGCCTCCTGAGTTGTTTTCAAGCCCAGCTGGGTCTTCAGAAGGTCCGTAACGACAGCGCGGTTAGCGGGGTTCAGAACATAAGCATTTGCTTGGAGCAGCGCTTTCATGACTCGCTCGACCGTGTCCTGCTTGGTTTCGAGGTATTTTTTTGAGGTCACCAGATCGTCTTGTTCCCAGGGGATCTTCAAAGTTCGCAGGTCAGCAAGAATATTGAGATTCAACTGTTCAATTCTACCGCGAAACTCCGGGCCGACAACCGTGCCAGCAAGCGCTCCCGCGGCCAACCCGGCGATTCGCTCGGGCTCTGCTCCCGCAGCCACGAGCGTGATTTGATCTCGCTTTAAGTCCAAACCCATCCTATTCAAGGCCACCATGAGTGCGAGGCGAGAAGCAGACAGACCCAGACCGGAAGATCCCACTCGCTTCCCCTTCAAATCGGTGACAGACTTAACGTCGCGAGACCCCACTAAGTAATAGGGCATGATCGTCGTGATCGCCATAATTTCGACGAGTGGAGCGCCGGCCGCAATCGCGGAGACGGTGGAGGTTGGGTCGGTATAGCCGATGTCGACACCGCCGCTGAGCATCGCCTGAGTCCCTTGAGTTCCGCCGGCGAGTTTAAGAACCTTGATATCTACCCCGTTTTTTTTAAAAAAGCCTTCTTTCTCGGCAGCCCACAGCGGCGCGACACGCGCATTAACGAATCCAACTCCCATGTTCACCTCAGCCATCTGAGCCGCGGCTTCCGTCTGAAGAAAATTTAGAATGAGCACGATGGCTAGCGCACATGTTGCTCTTATTTGCCGATACTTGTTCCAGCGCATGGCGTTATTCACTTTCAGTTAGCCTCCCGTGGTAATTGCGAACATTATCCTGTCGCTTGAACACGATCCGTATACTACGCTAACGGTTGCTTAAGACAACGAGACTTCTTCCCGTTGAGCGTGAAAGCGCCAATTTCATGCAGGTTAATTTTTTCTCCGCCCCAAGGCTTTCTCGACAAAGCTGAAATCGAACACCTGGCTCGGCGGAATCTCCTTCGTCACCGCCAAACTTTTCTTAGTGAAATCGATCGCGCCGCGCATCCAGGCATCATCTAAATAGCTTAGGCCGCCGAGGCGGCTTAGATGAAGATCGTAAACTTCTCCGGCCAAGGTGAGATCTTTGACGCCAAGATATTTTGAGATGATGTCGATGGACTCGGGCCGATGCTGCGAATAGTATTGCAACCCTTTCAGACTGGCTTTGACAAAGGCAAGGACTTCGGCCGGATTGTTTTTGATCTTTTCTTCCGTCGCGCCGACGCCGCCCGACGGATAACTGGCGAGATAATCTCCCGAGTACGCGAGCCGGCTGAAACCTTCACGGTAAAGAATCACCTGGCGCGGCGGGCTGAGCAGACAGGCGGCGATGAGTCCGGTTCTGAGCGCCGTCGCCAATTCCTCGGGCGTGCCGATCACGATTGAAGTCACGTCTTTATTCGGCGTTAGCCCGTGCTTGGTGAGAATCAATTGTGTCAACAGATCGACCGCGCCGCCGCGTGAAGAGATTCCGACAACCTTGCCCTTGAGCTGCGCGACCGATTTGAGATCCGGCTGGCCGACCAGGTCGAACTGCGGCTTTGCGTTGACGATCAAAACGAGCCGCACCGGCGCGCCACGCACGCCTGCGGCGATGATGGAACCGGCGGCCGAAGCGTAATCGACGGAGCCGCCGATCAACGCCTGCATGCCAACTGAACCGCGTATGAGAACCGTTTCAAGGTCGAGCCCTTCCTCGCGGTAAAAGCCTTTCATCTGGGCGATGCGGAATTGCATCTCCGTAACGGCGATCGAGCTCGTCGAAAAGCGAATCTTCTTGAGCTGCGCCGAAACAGGACCGGAGGTAACAATAGAAATAATCAGCGTAGCGATTGCAGCAGCAGTTCGTTTCATGTTCGGACTGTCTCCGTCGAATGGTTTGAGGCGTTGCACTTCTTCGTACAAGCGCGGAGCCTAGCAAGCCGCTCCCCTTCCGGTCAATCCTCTTAAACGTCTGGAACGTCTGGAACGTCTGGAACGTTTGGAACACGTTTCCTTCGTTCTTTATGACTTGACAACGCCGATGCGCCTAACTTAGAAAGTAGGTAAATCACATTTCGCAAAAGGAGCGCCGCCATGATCGCCAAAATCCGCCACGTCGCCACCCACACCGAGCACTACGATAAAGAGTGCAAATTCTATCAAACGATTTTCGGCATGAAGCAGATCACCACCGGGCTGGTCGACGAGAACGGCAAATCCAACCCGGACCGCGGCCACATCAGCGACGGCGTCATCGGCATGGCGCTTCTGGCGAAACGGGCCGGAAGTCAGGCGGGCATCGATCACTTCGGATTCGAAGTTGACGACGTCGGAGAAGCCGTGGACCGCTTGAACCGGCTATATCCGGAATTGCTGCACACGCGAGCCCTGACCTATGTGCCCTTCGCCGGCACCCGCGCGCAAGACCCGACGGGAACGCAATTCGATTTATCACAAAAAGGCCAGGCAAATGTCCGCGAAGGTTATCTCGCGGACGGCTGGGAACAGCCGCGCTGGCTCAATCATATCGCGCTGCGCGCCCGCAAGCCGGAAGAAGTCGCCGAATTCTACACCAAAGTCTTGGAGCTGAAAGGCGTCGAGGAAGCCGGCGAGGAAGGCTCGATCAGAGGCAGGGCTTCGACCACATCGGTTTCAACGTGGAGAGCGTTGAAAAGACCAAGAAAGACTTAGACGAGATCGCCGTCAATCATCCCCAGTGCGCACCGAAAAAAATCGGCGGCGGACCGCAGAGCGGCGGGCTGGTGAAAGACATGGACGCTTGTCCCATCGGTCAACATGCTTTCGCCGATCCCGACGGCATACTGCTGGATATCTCAGAGTAACTAGAGACGAAGTTCGCGCCTTCCGGAGTTTGCTGGAAAAATCTCCCCTACCCCTCTTTTCCAAAGAGGGGTGAGAGTCCCATGGAGACGTCACGCTAGATGGTGTCTGAGGTTCGCTGACTATTTCGCAGCATGTGTAGTCTAGCATTCCTCCCTTTGGCAAAGGGAGGTTAGGAATGACTTCGTCGGCGAACAGGCGCAGGGAATTCATCGCCTGCTCCGTAGTCAGATTACCGAAGCAAAAAGACCCGACGAAGTAATTGCTGCCGGTGATCTCCAGGTGCTTTTTCACTTCTTCCCGCACCTTATCCGGAGCGCCGGCGATATAGAGTCCTTCGGCGCGACGCGCCTCGAAGTCGTCCAGATATTCTTTTCTCCGGTTATCGCCAATCTTTGATTGCAAATAGCCCGTGTTCTGGTTGAACTGCGCGAGCGCAGTCTTTGCTTCTTCCCAGGCCTGCGCGTCCGTCTTGCCAATGTAAACATGGCGCGAAATGCCGTAAAGCGGCTCGGTCACATGCGCATTGAGGCGATTACGATCGTCCGCATGCTCTTTCCAAACGCGCCGATAGAGTTCGAACAGCTCGCGGATCGCCGGCATGGACTGGTAGTGTACCACCGTGTTGAATCCTTCTTGCGCCAACCATTGCATCGATTCGCTGCTATTGGTCGGATACCAAAGCGGCGGATACGGACGCTGAAACGGTTCGATCTGCAGCTCGACATTCTTGAAGGAAAAGCAGCGGCCTTGGTATGACAGCTTACCGGTGGCAAGAGCCGAAGTCATCGCGTCGAGCGCTTCACGGAATATATCGCGCGATTGTTGGACATCGATGTTGAAGAAGGACATCTCGATGGGTGAGATGCCCCGGCCAACTCCTACGTCCAAGCGGCCCCGGCTCAAGTTGTCGAGCATGCAGATCTCCTCAATCAGGCGCAGCGGATTATAGGCGGGCAGCACGTAGACCAAGGTGCCGAGACGAATGCGCTCGGTACTCTGGGCAGCGGCAGCTAAAAACAAGCTCGGCGACGGCGTCATGTTCAGCGGCGAGCCGTGATGCTCGGCGATGTGGTAGCAATAGAATCCTTTCTCTTCGGCGCATTCGATCAGTTTCAGGCGTTGCTCGTAAAGTTCGGGCAGCGCTAGCTGATTGCGATCGATCCAATCGAAGATACCGAACTTGATCGACGTTTTAAGTGGCGAGTCCGTAGTCTTATCCTTCGACTCGGTGATATTTCGCTCAATCCGTTTCGTGTCTTCAGATATCACCGCTCTAGTTTACTCGGAATTCATAGCACATTCCGCACTCGCTGCGCGAGTAAGTCGGAAAAAGCTCGCGAACATTCTTTCTCGGTTAGCTGTTCTTCATCTCTCTACATTGAGGTCAGTGATCCTACCGGAATTCGCTAACAGCTTTTCGCGCAAAGCTGAAGTCGGCGACTTCGAAAAATGAGACTCCGCGCGATCTCCTCAGCGCTTTTTTCGAGTTGGCGATGAGCTCTTACATCGCGGCGCAGCGCTCAAGCGACCGCTTGGTAATTCATTGGGGTCACCTTGAAGTATGAGATCCCCATCGCTCAGAGAAGTCGGCTCAAGTTGACATAAGCGCCCGCTATCGGATAGGGACAGAAACGTTCAGGCCGGCAAATCATGGAAGTCATCGCCGTCAAGGAACTCTCCAAGCTCTATTCTAGCCGTGATGGCAGCGTGCACGCGCTGCAGGAGATCAATTTCAAAGTGAGCGAGGGTGAGTTTATCGCAGTCGTCGGACCGTCCGGCTGCGGAAAGTCCACGCTCCTCAAGATCCTGGCCGGCATCCTGCCTCCGTCGAACGGCGAGGTGCGCCTTCGCGGCACTCCCATCACGGGACCGCGCCGTGACATCGGCGTGGTCTTCCAGTCGCCCGTCTTGTTCCCCTGGCGGAGCGTGCTGGACAACGTGCTGCTGCCAGTCGATGTGCAGCGCCTTGGCCGCGACGGACATTTGAAGGTTGCGATGGACCTGCTGAATCTCGTCGGCCTCGACGGGTTCGAGCGTCGCTACCCTTGGGAGCTTTCCGGCGGCATGCAGCAGAGGGTCGCCATCACGCGCGCGCTCATCCACGATCCCGCGATGCTCTTGATGGACGAGCCGTTCGGCGCCCTCGACGCGATGACGCGCGAGCAGATGAATCTGGAGCTTCAGCGCATCTGGCTTGAGCGCAGAAAGACCGTGATCTTCATCACCCATTCCATCCCTGAGGCGGTGTTCCTCGCCGACAGAGTTCTCGTTATGACGCCGCGTCCCGGCTGTATCATGGATGACGTGCAGGTAAAGATTCCACGTCCGCGCGCGTTGGAGGCCATGAACTTCCCCGAGTTCGCCCCCTACGTCCACTCCATCCGCGGACGGTTCAACGCGAAGGGGATGATCGACGCATGAAACGGTTTTGGAACGTCGCGCTCACGATACTCCTCTTTTGCTCCTCGATCCTCGCGTGGGAGCTGATCGTTCGCGCTTTCGAGATACCGACGTTTATCTTCCCGGCTCCTTCGAAAGTCGCTATGGCACTCTGGCGCGGTTTCGCCAGCGGTCTCTATCAGAAACACCTCTATTACACGCTGCTCGAGACGGTGCTCGGCTTCCTCTTGGGCTCGGCGCTCGGGTTTTTCCTCGGCACGGCCGTGGCGCTCAATCGCTACGTCGAGTATTTCTTTTACCCGTACATCGTGATGTTCCAGTCGCTCCCCAAGGTGGCGCTCGCGCCGTTGATCGTGGTCTGGTTTGGCCTTGGGCTAAAGTCCCAGGTGATCAATACCGCTCTCGTCGCTTTTTTTCCGCTGCTCGTCAACACGATGGTCGGGCTCAAGTCGGCCGACGAGGACCGGATGAATCTCATGCGCTCGCTCGCGGCCAGCGAGAACCAGATCTTCTGGATGCTCAGGCTGCCGAACGCTTTGCCGTTCGTCATGGCCGGGCTCGATGTCGCCATGATCTTCGCGCTAATCGGCGCGATCGTCGCCGAGTTCGTGGGAGCACGGGCTGGGCTCGGGATGCTGATCCAAAGCATGAACTTTAACATGGATGTCTCGGGACAGTTCTCCGTGCTCCTAATACTCTCGATCGTGGGCCTATTGCTCAACCGATGCATTCTTCTGATCCGCCGGCGGGTCCTCTTCTGGGACCCCTCGGAAAAGGAACGACTGGAGCGAGAAAGGATAGTCCTATGAAGCGAACCATCGTCGCACTCGTCGCGTGCTTGCTGGTCGCGGCCTCGGGCGCGACCGTGCTGGCTCAAATGTCAAAGCTAAGGGTCGGCTTCTGTTCCCGGGTGATCTCCTCGGCCGCCGCGCCGTTTGCCGTCGCCACCAAGATGGGGTGGTACAAGGAAGACAACGTCGAGGTTGAGCTGGTGGCGTTGGCTGGCTCGGCAGACTGCGTCAAGACGGTCAGCACCAAGGAGATCCCGTTTGCACTTCCGAGCGTGGAGCCGCTCGCGGCCGCTCGCGCCCAGGGGATCAAAGCGAAAATCTTTTACACCGCTTACCAGGGAAACATCTACGGCATCGCGGTGCCGGCTGACAGTCTCATTCAGAAGATCACCGACCTCAAAGGAAAGAGTATCGGCGTCACCAACATGGGCACAGGCGGCGTGCCGGTCGCGAAGGCTCTGATCGCGACAGCCGGGATGAACCCGGATAAGGACGTCGCCATCGTGGTGGCGGGTGAGGGCGCGCAGACCGCCGCGATGCTCAGGAGCAAACAGGTGGACGCGATTAGCCAGTTCGACACGCAGTACGCGATGGTCGAGAACGCAGGCGTCAAGCTGCGCCTTCTCGACAGGAAAGAGATCGACCGGTATCCGTCTAACGGCTTTCTCGCGCTCGATGAGACGCTGAGCGCGCGTAAGAAGGATGCGGTCGGACTCGCTCGCGGCTATGCCAAAGGGACCATCTTCACCATCAACAATCCTGAGGCTGCGGTGCGCATCCTCTATGAGATTTTTCCAGAGTTAAAGCCAACCGGCAAAGATGAGGCGACAGCGGTCAGGGACGACACCAAAGTATTGCAGGCACGCATCACAAACTGGAAGCTTGAGAAGGCCGGAGTGAAGCGCTGGGGGGAGAACTCCGAGGCCAACTACGCCGCGTACGCCGTCTTTTTGCTCAAGTGGGGCGTGATTAAAGAGAAGGTCGACGCCAAGGATCTGGTCACTAATGAGTTGATCGACGAGATCAACAAGTTTGACGCCGGCAAGATCATTTCCGAGGCCAAGGCCTACAAGCCCGGCAAATGAGCTAGAAAAACTCTTCCAAATGACTTGACGTCGCCTTGAAGAATGTTTTTTGTGTTCTTCGTACTGTACGCCTAAAAGCTTCGCGGCTTGCTTAAATTTTTCAGTTGCTGCTCCTGGCGACCATACCATCGGTAAAACCACTTTTCACCACGAAGGTGCGAAGAGCACAGAGGTTTGACTAAAAAAGTCCGAATCCTTCGTGCCTTCGTGGTGCAATATCCGTTTCTGCCTCGGTTGTGACTTTGCCGCGTTAGGATCTTTGTGGTTGAGTTTCATTTTCTTCTGCCTGTTTGCAGGTCACCTTTCTCCACGGCGAGGATCGCCGATCCTATCTCAATTCACTCACTGCTCTACGCGCAAAACTGAAATCGGCGACTTCGGCGAACGAAACGTCGCGCGAGGTCTTCAGCACTTCTTTCGAACTGGCGATGAGCTCTTGCATCGCTTCATCCGAAATCACCCCGTTGTCGGAATACACTTCAGAAAACGATTGCCCATGAGCGCTGCTTTGATCGTGCGCACAATTCTTTCCGCCTCGCCGCGGGTTTTTTGCAGTGTGGTGACCAGTCCCCCTTGCGGCGTTTTGATGATGTCTCGCAGATGAACGAGCTCGCGGAACCCCATTTTTACCGCCATTTTGTTGAACGGCATGGCCATCACGGTCCCGTCGATTTGTCCGGCTTGCAGCGCGCTCAATCGCAAAGGATGGTTGCCGAACAGGGCGCGTATTTTCACGTCGGCGTCCGGTGTTAAGCCGTATTTTTTGAGCACCATGCGCGCGCCGATGTCGGTAAACTCGCCGATGCCCGATACCGCGAGCGTTTTCCCTTTGAGATCTTCGACGCGCCGGGATACGAAGCGGAAGCCCGCTCACGCCGGCGCGCGCGCCGGACGCAAGCACGGTCGAAAAATCCAGATCTCCAGCCATCAAGGTTTGCAGCGAGCTTGACGGGCGCATGACAATCAACTCCGCATACAATCCCTGAGCGCGAAAGAAACCCTGAAACTGGGCGGCCGTTAAACCGAGAGTCGTGGCGCCGCGATTGGGCATGCCGATGCGAATGCGCTTCAATCCCGCGCCTTCCTGGCTCCAGGCCGCTTGTGAAATAAGAATTAAGAGACTGACGAGAGCGCAGGCTCCGCAACTTTTCACCCTCATGCTCCCGCCTCTTAACCCAAACGGGCGGATTTTTCCAACACCATTGACGTTGACGCTGGCGGTGGCGCAATGCTAACGTCCGGCGCAGTAAGACTGAGTCGGAATGTCATCCTGAGTGAAACCGAAGGATCTCGTCTTTTGCGCTATGGTTCAGTCGAGATTCGTCGTCTGCGGCTCAGAGTGACTGGGACAGCGACAGAGTGAAAGGAGAAATGAACATGAATTCACAGATTCGTTATCTGGCCATCGTCAGCGAGCGACCCGAAACTCTGGCGAACTTTTACTCCACCTATTTCAAAATGCGCGAGCTCGGCCGCTCCGACCACGGGGACATCGCGGTCACCGATGGTTTCTACAATATTTCAATTCTCAAGCAGCGCGACGGCTCGGAAGAAACCGGCATCAACCACTTTGGCGTCACCATCGACAACATCGGTGAAGTCGAAGCGCGCATCAAGGAATTCGCGCCCAACACGGACATTCGCAAAGAAGAAGGCGGTCTTTTTCATGGCGACTTTCGCGTGACCGATCCGAGCGGCCAGTCCTTGACTCTTTCCACCCACCAGTTTCATACGCCCATCGTCGAGCGCACTTTCCCGTGCATCCGTCATCTCGCAGTGTGTGTGTCGAACAATGACGACGTGCTGGATTTTTACGTCAATATTTTTGGCTTTCGCGAGTCCACGACCAGCAGACGCATTCGATCGGAGAACCGAGTCGTGCGCTGGGCCGCGGACGGTGCAACGGCGATGGCCATTCTGCCGGATCGAACACGCCGCGACATGAATGAGAGAGAAAGCCCGCGCGACGGTCTAAATCACTTCGGCTGGCTGGTAAACAACATCGAGCCGTTTCTGAATTCACTGCCGGAAGGCTGCGTCAGCCAGCGGCCGAGCAGCCGCCCCATGGCCGAATACCGCGGCTTCGACCCGGACCACAACCCGTTCGACATCTCACAGGACAAGGGCTACGAGATCGACGTCGACCGCTGGGTGCACGGCTAATCAACCGCTAAACTGTAACGCCGGTAAGCATCCATCTAGTCCCGGAATTTCGCTTGGCATGGGCAATCTAAAAGTTTTTCCTTTCTCGGCACCGCTCGTTTCGATCGGCGTCTTATGCTGTTTTCTCGCCCAGGCCGGGCACAGGACCTTGCAGGCGCCGCAATATCTAGCCTCGTCTCCGGCGTACATCGCTCGTGGCGAGCAGGTAGAAAAAACATATCGAGCCTACGGCAAGCTTCTGGCCGACTATCACCAGGCACTCGTAATCGCCTTTCAAGACAAAGCGGCGGATCTGCTTGCCCAACTGCAGTCTCCGGAACCGATCAAAGGCGGCTATCAAATTTTGCCGATGGTGCTGTCCGGCGGAGCGCCGGAGCAGCAGATACCCGCGGCCGCTGTCGGCTACAGCTGGCCATGGACGGAGCGGCTCATCGAGGTTGAGCGAAGAAGAATCGCGCGCGCGACTGCGGAACTCCGTTACGCCTTAGCCTTGTCTGCAAAGCAAAGCAGGCCGGTTTTCGAAAGACTTGCCTCTGATTATCGAAGCCTGCGCCAACGGCAACAAAATATTGACGCGCACGTGCAATACAACCGGTTCAGGCAGTCGGCCATTGCTGCCGACCGCCCCGGCTACAATCGCGAGACGAGCTTGCTTTACGAAGTCATCGAGCGTCAGGGAATTCACAACGAATTGAAAAGTCTGACTGACGCGTTTCCGTTCTCTCCATTACCAACGCCCGTTAACGGCGGCGTCGGTTTAGCAGCACTCACCAACGAGTTAAGCAGGCGCGAAGCGTCCTTGGCCCGTCGGATTGACACTAGGCTTGGGCGTCTTTCGATGCCGGGTTTCATCGCCACCGAGCATCGCGCGCACGAATCGATTTTTCGCGTTCCGGTTTACACGGAC
>VBKX01000149.1:0-4511 GCA_005879435.1 Deltaproteobacteria bacterium | reverse complement strand
ATCTGGAATTTGCGCGATGGCGCTCGTGAGTTTCGCGTCGAGCTCGATATTACTTATGTCCCCAGCAAAAGTTTATACCCCGATGGAGCAATGCCGGCCGTCGGTGAGCCGATCGATCTCCCGCGTCACTTGCAAAGATTTCCCGCGGATGCGGCGATCTTAACGACCGGCGCTTTGACGACGCATGTTCAGAGTTATGCGATCGTGTTGGGACCACACCCGATCACGCCGCGGATATTGGCCCATGAGTTCGGTCATCTCTTGGGCTTTCGAGACGCCTATGTGCGCGGGTATGAAGATCTAGGTAAAGACGGCTTTCAAATCTTAGAAGTGAGCACCGATCCGACTGATATCATGGCCGACCCGGTCGCTGGATCGGTGCAAGTCAAACATTTTGAGATGTTGTTAAATAAGCGCTTCGACAAAACGCCGCGAGTTTCCACCGACATCCGCGCCTGATGTGAAATTATTCAGGCAAGTAATATCCGTTTACAAAACTTTCCCACTGGAGACAGGCTCTCGGCAGATCCGGACGGACGGCAAAGTTGTTTTTCGCAACTTGGGGGGGGCGCCGCCGTCCAGATCCGCCGAAGCTGTTAAACCCTCAATGGCCTTCGTTAGTGATCACGACCGCGTGACGCCGCCACGATCGCTACGATGACCACCGCCAGCACACCAAGTCCGACCAATAGCGCTATGGTCGGGTCCATGCCCAATACGGCTCCACCGGACGGGCCGGATGGTCCAGCCGGACCAGGCGCGCCTGGCGCTCCAGCAGGTCCTTGAGGTCCGGGGACGCCTCGGTCGCCTTCCGGCCCTCTGCGTTCCTGTGCGCGGTCTTGCTGAGATTCACGGCGCTGTACTTGAACGTCGAAGTTGGTGTCGCCCGCTTTTCCTTCGATCCGCGCTCCTTCATTCTTTCTTGGAGCATCTTGAGCGCCCACCGCACCGGCGAATCCGAGCGCGAAAAATAGCAGCAAAACGCTTAATAAAGATTTATTCTGTTTCATGATTCACCTCCTTCTTCGCTGTAGAGCGGAGCAAAACATATGCCCCATTTTGCGTTTGAAATGATATCAAAGGCTTACACACGCCGAAAAAACTTTTTACAACGGATTTTCCCTTTCAACTGCAAGTCGAAATCATACGTCGGTTTTCACGCAGAAAATTTCGCTCAGGGCGAGCGGCGGCGCGCTCGCCGATTGGAAACAATTTACATCGTTAACCAGTTTCACCCATGCTTTCTCGGGGAGTCCTCTCGCAGGACAAGGGCTACGAAATCGACGTCGACCGTTGGGTGCATGGATATATCAGAACCGGGCGGTTCAAAACGTTCAAGCCGTTCCAGACGTTCAAACCGTAAACCTCGGAAAGTTAGACGGTGCTCACGGCGGACGACTTCATAGTTGTTGGCATAGAGCTAGCTTCGTGGCTCCGAAGTTCACAACATAATTCAATCTTAATTCCGGGCAAGCTGGCGATAGCTTCAGCCTGAGGCTGATCCGCCTCTGGAGGAAGCGCGACCCGGAATCCAGGAACTTCGTCGACATTCTGAGGCAGGAGACTCGTTTCAGCCGCGCGAGACACCCGTTAAACCGGGCGCTTCCCCGAACCGATGCGCTTGGCCACCTGAGCATGGGCAAGCACGACGCGGGGGTCTCGCTGTAATGCCACGAGGTAGCGTTCGCCAAAGTCTCCGCCGCTCTCAGCCGGGATCAATAGAAACACGGATTGGGTCATCATCGCGTCGACGCTCTGAGTTGTTATCGGCTCGTCTCCGTCCAGCGTTTCATCGATCGCAACGATCAGTTGTGAAATCGGCCGCAGCCACGCAAACCAGGGGTCGTTGGTCAGCAGCTGAAAAAAATGATTTGGCGAATGGATCGGGCCTACTTCCTTTTCATAGACCGCCCGTTCGGAATCGATCAAAACTTTGTGCAGGCGCAGCAGCGCATCGCGGAGCTCGAGCAGGGGGCGTTGAATAACTTCCTGCTCCGGCGTTGGTTGCGATTTTGTTTTCCGAATCATGGGCCTAACAATAACACGACTCCGTGCCGGCGCCAGTACCCTGTGCGTCTCAAACTCCGACAAGTTCGATCACCGGCCAAGACGACCTTAGGTCTAGCGCACCGGAAGCGGATCGGCGCCAGCGAGCTTGTTGAACAGCTCGATCAGTGACGCGTCGCGCGGCAACTCACGAATGACTTTTTCCAGCGCTTCGGGCCCCAGCGGTGACGCGGTGTCACCGGCGAGCTTTTCGAATTCCTTGTAAAATTCCGGATCGCTCAATGTCTTGCGCATCGCATCCTGAAGAATCTGCGCGCGATCTTTAGGCGTGCCGGGCGGCAGAAAAAAATTCTGCCCGGCGAGCCTGAAGGCGCGGAACACTTCCAGCAATCTTTTCTCCCGCTCGGTCTTGGCAAAACTTTCCAGTTCCGGTAATTGAGCGAAGCGTTGATTCTTTTTCCCTTTGGGAATCTCGATGCCCGCGTGGACGTCTACGAGTCCTTTGTCGAGCCACTCGCGCGACCGCACCACCATGGTTTCTCCGGTCGTCACCCTGCCGTCCACTTCGCGCCGCGTGATTGCGAGATCGAGCTCCGGGCCGGTGTACCCGGTGACAAACTTGGAGTTCGTCACGCCCATGAAATAGGCGAAGATTCGTCCCGTAATGTAAACCGGATGGCCGACAGACTGGCTGCCGATGCGCACGCTTGGCGCAGCGCGCAGTTTTTCTAAATTACCGAAACCCGAGTCGCGGTGCGTGATAAAGAGATAATGCTGCGCGCTGTCCGGCGTGCCAAGATAGATAAATTTATCGATGTCGTACTGCACGCCGGGCTCGCCCAGCACCGCGTTGGCGACGAGCGCGGCGCCCATGCTGCCGATGGTGAGCCCGTCGGGCTTGGCGACTTTGTAGACATGATTGGCGGCTTGCCTGCCGCCACCAGCGGACATGTGCTGCACAACGATCGTCGGATTGCCGGGCACATGTTTGCGCAGGATGTTGACGACCGCGCGCGTGCGCATATCCGCCGAGCCGGCAGGCGGCCCGCCGAGCACGACATTGATCGTTTTGTCAGCGAAAAACGCCGGCTGCGCGAAAATCAACTTAACGCCGAATCCGAAGAAAAAGATAAGCGCGGTGGGCAGAATGGTTTTCATGGCGTTCACTCCATAGCGAAAATCAATGGCGACACAGCCTCCTACTCCAGTCCGAAGGAATTGTCCATCTTTAATCCTGGACAACGACAATAGCTTAGAGTATCGAGGGCTGAGTCGAGGCCGAACAACGTTAGCCGTCGTATTGTGAAGGAGCAATTTCTATGAAGCCGATCATTTGCCGGATCGCTTTCGTCATGTTCATTTGGCCGCTGGTCACGACCCAAGCCTGGGCGCAGAGCGGGAAAATGGAAATTCTCTGGCTGGGTCAGTCCGCCATCAAGCTCACTACTCCGGGCGGCAAGATCATCGTCATCGATCCTTACATTACCAAGAATCCGAAAACACCTGATCAATACCGCGACCTAGACACCCTCGGCAAAGTTGATCTCGTACTGGTCACGCATGCGCACGGCGATCATCTCGGCGACGCGCCGGAAATCGTGAAGAAGCAGAATATTCCTCTCTGGGCGCCGGCTGGCTTGGCGCAAGCGCTGACCACGCTTGGCGTGTTGCCGGCCGACCTCGCCCATCGAATGAGCCAGGGCGGCTCGATCACGCCTTTCGGCGCGGGCGGAATACGGATCACGATGGTGCATGCCGAGCATAACTCGGAACTGGCATGGACCAATCCGGCCACGGGCAAAGTCGAAACTCATTTCGGCGGCGAGCCGTGCGGTTTCATTATCGAGCTCGAGAACGGCTTTAAGGTTTATCACATGGGCGACACCGGACTGTTCGGCGATATGAAGATGATCGGCGAGTATTATAAGCCCGATCTGATCATGATTCCCATCGGCGGCGGGCCGTCGGTCATGAATCCGGTCGATGCGGCCTACGCCACGCGCAATTTTCTCAAACCCAAGTACGCGCTCGGCAAATCGAGCACGAAAGTCTTTGCGATCGATCCCGGTGACAAACTCGATGTCGAGAAAAAATCGGGAAGCGATTTTAACCTGCGCCAAACCAAGTAGTTCGAGAACGGCCTGTCCCTATAGACGCAGACACCTGTGTCTGCCCTTTCCGACGGGAGGCCACAGAAGCTCGCCCGTGCGCGGATTTACTGTTTTACCACGCCGAGCTCCCGCCGAGCCTTTTCGAGAAAACTAAAGTCGACGACCTGCGAAACGTTGAAAGGTTGTGCCACTTTCGAATCTTCGCGCACCAGGTCGATCATGAGCTGCATGCCTTCGGGTTTCACCGACATGTCGCGGATGATGCCGCGGCCGAATTGCTTGAGCATCTCGCCGGCGAGTCGCCGGTCGGTGAGTCGCCACTGTTTCATGATGATTCCGATGACTTCGTCGCGATTGCGCGGTTCGAGGCTGAAAAGAAAGCCGCGCAGCGTC
>VBKX01000005.1:4301-10993 GCA_005879435.1 Deltaproteobacteria bacterium | reverse complement strand
GGCGCGATTCTCGATCGCTCGGGAAACTTGCGCTGCGAGAATTTGTCTTTGCGTGGCGGGATTATCCGTCGCCGGCGGTTGGCGGTCGTTAGTCGGCGGCGCAGGAGCCTTTCTCGGCGCGGGTTTTGCTGTTGTCGAGGGGTTTTCTGCAGCTTTCTCCGTTAGGACCGGAGACGGCATCTCGGCGGATTTTTCGTTGTCGGGAAGGGGAAGGCTACTGGTCCCAGAATCGCTCATTGGCGGGGAAGGAACTTCGCTTTCGGGCACCGGCCTTGTTAATGGAGCTGGTGTGGTGGGTGAGGCCGGTATGTCTTGCTTCGCGACCAGCGGTGCGTTGGCGTCGGCTGGTAGTCCTTGTTTTGAACTGACGTTCTCGCTTTGCTTCCCAACCCAATCCGCCAGTTGGCTTTTTCCTGCCTCACTTTGCAACCATGCAGCGGCGCCGCCGAGAAGGATTAGAATTACCAAGATTCGAACCGCCGTTCGATTTCGACCCGCTGGCCACAGCCACGGCCTTCGGTCGTCGAAGGTGCAGTTCAGAAACGTTTGTCCGATCACTTCGTTCGTGTCGCCATCGGCCAATTGGAAGCGGGAAGATTCGTCGCGTTCACTCGGCACTTCGAAATTCGGTTTGGCCGCCTCTCGGGCGGGCGGCCGGGCTTCAGAAAGATCGAGCTTTCGCGCGGCGCGGGTGATCATCTCCGGGCTAACTTCGCAGCCTGGCGATCCGTCGGTAGCTTGCAGGGCACTATCGCAAAGAACATTTATCTGCTGCGGATTGCCGCCGGTATAAGCAACGATTCGTTGGATCGCCGCGCGACCGAATGTATCGACCGGCAGGTTGCCGGCTCGAAGCCGATGCTCTATGTAGGCGGCGATGTCTTTGTCCCGCAACGGTTGAAGTTGACACACCAGGTCGGAGCGAGGTTTAAGCGAGCGCAGGCGCGGCTGGGCGAGTCGTTCCCCTAGCTCGGGTCGTCCCGCCAAGACGATTTGCAACAGATTTTCATCACCAGCGGCTGGGACGGCGCTAAAGAAATTGTGCAGTACGTATTCAAGTGTCTCATCGTGCAGGCGCTGCGCGTTGTCGATGATTAAACAAATGATGTGACCTTGGTCCATTTGGGAACGCAAAATGGCTTTGCAGCGTTGCATCATCGATAGTCCGCCCCGGGTGTCGCCGGCGACTTCCAGATGACTGAGAACAAGTCGAAGCAAATCCGTAAAATTCACCTCGGGATCAGACTCAAAGATGCAGGTGACGTTGCTATCCAGCTCGCGCGTGAGTTGATGCAGCAGCGTGCTTTTGCCGGTGCCCGCATCGCCGATGAGAAGGATGAGACCTTTGCGAGCGACTATGCCGTAGCCCAGGGTTGCAAGCACTTCCTGAAAATGAAGATTACTGTGGAACGGCTGGGCTTTACTTTTTGCGCCGAGCTCCGCTGGCTGTCGTGAATCAAAATGACTGCGGTTCATGGCAATCGTGCCGCCTCTTCGCGTCGACTCACCTTTTTTTACCGTACCGGAAAAACACAGTAGTAGACAGTTCGGTTTTTCACGGCAAAATAAACTTCTTCCTTAATGCCAGCAGGGAGGATGCCAATGCATATGGATCTACGAGTCTGTGGGAATTTCTTGCTGGCGGAGAAGGGAGGGAGTTGAACTTTCCGGGTACCCTCCTTCTCCGTTTGCGAAAACAAATGAAACGGCTCTCTTTTGATCCGAATTCTACACCGCGTTTAAGGTGATCCCTTGGACTTCGGCAGCATAGTCATCGTCAGGAATGTTTTCGGAAAGGCGCAGATCATGGGTATGACTAGATTAGCCGGGAGCGGACTGAATCACAGCCGCGCTTGCTCAGCCTCTCTTTCCTGAACCACTCGTCGACGTGGTGGCCTCTGAAAAAAGCCTTCTATGGTATGACCAGGAGGAATAGTGTGGGGCAACTCTGGAGGCAACAACTTTGCCTTCTTTCAATTAGTGTCTAAGTCAATCAATTAGTTATTAGTGCAATGTAATTTCCCCGCCCCAAATTTATTGGAGTTCTCAACTCCTTGCTCTGCCAGTGTCGGTTGGCGAATTATTTGAAACGGGCGGGAGGTCGCCGGAAAAACCGACGGGCGGCTACAAATCTTAACAAATTCGGTCCGTTAGACTACTGAAATCGGGCGAAAATCTCGTCTGGCGTGCTCGCCATTTTCTTCACATTATTTGAAAATCCAACTTTGCCCGCATGCGCCATAAGACTCGTATTCTGTTAGAGGGTTCAAGCGGCGAATCGAAATCCACGTTTGCGAGGTTAAGAACGCACGGACTAGAGCAACTGTCACACGTCTTCTTTTTTGCCCTGCTCTAACTTGACGATTGGATTGTCTAGTTCGGTCGTTATGACATGACCACGTACTGAGCAGACAAACATTGAATTCATTCTCCTTTACCTGCTGAAGGAGCATCGAGCTTGGCAACTCGAAGTCAATGAAGATTTCGGCAAGAAAGAGATCCGATGTACCGGCTTAAATTGAAAAAGCAATGACAAGGATTTCTCACCGTGCGATCATATAGGTATGGCGAAAAAGGCAAAGAAGAAAGCTCGGAAATCCAAGCAAAAGAGTACGGAGTGGGCATTGGGTCAGCCGCTGGTCTTCCCCAAAAAGAAGAAGCCGACTACCGGCTCAACTTGACCTTCACGATCGTCTCGGCACTGCCGAAAATTTTGTCTCGGCTTCACCATCGCCAACGAATCGCTTCAGCAGGCCCGCGCACCCGTTGGACTAGCCTTAGGGCATGCGCCTTTTGATCACGATGCCGCTCGACCGGTATGATCGATTGATGTGGAAAGTGGGCAAATTCTCGCGAGCCTACGAGATCATGCAAAATGCCAGTATTGAACCTTGCCTGTCGGACAATCACTTCGCGCACACAACGAAACTCCTGTGTCGATTGGATGAGGCGAAAATGCTTCTTAACCTCGCGAGCAGAGTCTATCCCACCGCGATCCCCGACATCGCCAGAGCGATCGATTCCACCAAATAGAGTCATCGCCGCCTTCAGCCTTGACTTTCGCCGATCGCGATTTAAAGTCACGACGTGAAGGTCGTGCTTGAAATGTCCCCCGAGGATGACAACTTCTTTCTAGCCGCCTGGCTCACGCACTGGCCCCGGTTTCTTCTCGCTTGGTTATCGCCCCCTCCCTTCTACTCGCGTTCCAATCGTTCAACCGCTTCGCTCTGGTCAAAACGTTCAAGGCGTTTACAGCCCGTGTGTTCGAGGCAGCGAAAGAATCATCGAATTTGACGGAGAAATCTCCGTGGCCAGTGTCATTTCGCTATGGCCTAGCCGAAGTCGCGCGTGGTATGATTGCCCAAACAAATGTTCCAGCGAAGATGTCCAGCAAGCTCTTCTAAGGACCCTCGATAAAGAGATGGAAGTCGCCGGTCCGCTGCAGCGGACGACTGAGCTGTCCCTATGACATCATCGAATGGTTGGAACCGGACTAGGTATTTGACATCGCTCCTGGCAAATTCTCAGGGCGGGAACTTTAGCCGCGGCCGGCAATCGAGCTTGAGATCCGCCAGACCTTTGTTCGCGCTGGTCTTTAAATCGTTTTCTTAGGTTCGGCTGATAGCACCTTAACGATACTCGGGCTGACGCGATTCTTTCGCGATCGAGCCGGCGTCTACTGAGTGAGCTCTTCGCGTGTTTCTTGACAACCGGCGCAGAACCCGGTCTCTGGCGTTATTGCGAGGCGCTGCGGTTCGATGGCCGCGTGACACGCAAGGCAGACGCCGTATTTCCCTTCCGCTATCCGGACCAGCGCGTCATCGATTCGTGCCATTTCCTTCGCGTACCAGTCAGCCAGGTTGTCGAGCAGGTCTACTCTGCTTTCGTACGCTGCGCGATCGATCCAATCTTTGTTTTCGTCGACAACGCGTTGTTCTTTTTGCAGATGCTCCTGCGTCATCATGATTTCATCGCGCCGATTTCGCAGCCGGGTGTAATTGATCTCCTGATTGATATTATTCATCGTGTCCTCCTCGATTTTGCCGGTGGCGCTGGATGCCGGACAATTCTTTCCTTTCCGCGCTTGTCGTCGCGAAACTCCGCGTTGACAGCTTTTTTGTTGACAGATTCGGGAAGTTTGATGCGCCGGCCAAAGTGGCCTGATGAGCGCTCCATGGTGTGAAACTGGCCGTCATCGTGTTTCTTTTCCAGGGAGCGCCAGCCCTGCAAGACCAAATCACTGTTCTCTATCTCGACCCTGAAGTCGTCGGAGCTGACGCCCGGAAGGTCGGCTTCGAGAATGTATGCGTCGGCGGTTTCGTAGAGATCGACGGAGGGATTCCAACCGCGCATCTCCCGGCAAAACCCCCACGGCCGGTGGATCATTTCATCGAACATGCGCTCCACTTCTCGTGGCAGATGCATCGGAAACGAAATCAGGTCATTTTGTTTGTTTGCCATCGGCATATTCTCCCCCAAAGAAATTCCAACGGGTGGCATGAACTAGCCAAACGATTCGGTAATTCTTAAACGCAATGGCTATGCCATCAATACACTCAATTTGCTTGGACTTTTCGGCTTTTAATTCATGGTTATTTCTCGGCGCTGAGAAGGCGCCGGTCAAATCCTTGCAAGGCTGGGAAGAACATGACATCAGCGCCGCGTAATCTGGTGGCATATTGGTTGCGACGGTTTATGATAGGGACGATTGCGAAGCTCAGCGCGGAAAGGAAGGTAAGCGCAATGGCGGAAAACATTTTCATAATCATGAATGGCGACACGTCAACGACGCAGCAATTCTTGGATACGTTTCGCCGCAGCGAGCACCTTGAACCGGAAAGAGCGCTGATCGCTGCGATTCTCGAGGACGCGGCTCATGAATATCGCAAATATAAAGGGGCGCGGGGTCCCGAGGGCAAAGAGCGGTTCCGCGCAGCCCAGCGGTGGATCATGGGGAATCGCGATGATTGGATCTTCGCATTCAACAATGTCTGCGAGCTACTGGGTCTCAATCCCGATTACGTGCGCCGCGGTCTGCGCGGCGCCAAAGGTAAAGAAGGAACGACCCGCCACCACCACGGCGCGCGCCGACGGGCGGCGTGAGATTAGCCGAGAGCTGGTACGACCGCCAAAGGCAAACAGATAGAAATTAGCCGCTTGTCTCGACATTCGGTTTGATGGGTTTAAACCGTTAAAGCCGTTTATCCAGAGGTTCCCAGCGGGCAGAGCCGCAGCCGAAACTCGGAGTATCTCCCGCAAAGACGCAAAGGGCGCAAAGTTCGGAGATTGAGGGTGAAAATCATTTATAAGAGTTTTGGTCCTTTCCCCATAACCTTGGCGCCTTTGCGCCTTGGCGGGAGGAATTCCCGACCAGATTATTTGCGCAGGCCGCGCAAATTTTGAACTATAGTAATACGAAGGGCGCTTCGCGACACCGTCAGCGGTGCGGCCAGTAGAGGAGCAGCGGCACGCCGGCGCGGCGCACGCAGGCGCCGGCGACGCTGCCGAGCACAACCCGTTCCACACCGCCACGCGCGTGGGTTGTCATCGCCAGTATCGTTTCAGGCGCGCCGCTGAGATAGCGGCAGATCGCCTCGGCCGTATCACCGTGCAGCACCTCCCATTGCGCATCGATGCCATGCGCAGCTTTGATATCTGCCGCCTTGCGATGGAGATAGGATGATTCGAGGATGTCAGATTTTTCATGCTCCGCGAGCGGCGCCAAGTTCGGGTGAATCGGCAACGCTTGAATCAACATCAGTCGCGCCGATAAAAATTGCGCCGCCTTCACCGCATGAGAAATCATTTTCTCCGAGAAACGACTACCGTCTAAGGCGAGCGCGATGGTGCTGATCTTTTTCGGCGCCGCGCGCGTCTTGTCCAAGGAGCGAAAGACGATCACGGGACGTTTGACTTCGCGAATGACGCGCAAGGCCACGCTCCCCAGAATCGCTTCCACGCAGGCCGTGCTCCCGTGGGTCGTCAGCGCCGCGATGGCGCGCGGGTCTCGCTCCAGTTCCGCGACGATGGCGCCGGCTGAATCCGACGACACGCGAAATCGCAATTCGGCGCTGTATTGCCGCGCACAATCGCGCAGATATTCTTCCTCCGCCGCGAGCTCGTCGGCGTGCTGCACGATTTTCAGCAGCGTCAGCCGTCCTCCTCTCGATGCGGTGATACCGCGCGCCAAGGGAAGGATTTTTTCCGCCAAGGATGAGCCGTCGAGGCAGGCGATGATTTTGTCGAACATGAAATGACCGTTTTTCTTCTGCTATTGGCCGACGACTCGCACCGTGGTTGCCTGGGGCCCCTTTTCACCGAGTTCCTCGGCGTAATAAACCTCGGTGCCGATCTCTAATCGATCGAAGCCGGGTGGCGATACGCTATTTTTGTGAAAGTAAATTTCACGACCATCGGGTGTTTGGAGAAACCCGTAATCCTCAATGGGGAAAATTTTGGCGACGCGAGCCAGCGGCGTGGAGGCATGGATCTTGGTTTTGCCGCGCCGCCGCCGCGCGTAGTCCTGTAATTTACGCGCCGCGGCATTGAAGGCATCCCGAATAGCGACGTAGGCATCTTCGTGCGCCGCATGCTTGCTCGGCCCGTGGTTCTCGGCCAATGTTTTTTCCAATTCTTCTACATGTGCTGCCCGGGCGGCCAGCAGGCGCTTGGGCTGACGATTGACCACCAGT
>VBKX01000005.1:0-4295 GCA_005879435.1 Deltaproteobacteria bacterium | reverse complement strand
TGCCCTCATGATGGTGGCGGTGCGGCGCCTCGACGATGACCCGACAACTCATGATATCGTCGTAGAGGGAATCCAGCTTGTTCGCTTTCTCGTGAATATTGTCCTCGATGGCTTTCGAAGACGGCATGTCGCGAAAGGTGATCTTCAAAAGACTTTTCATTTTTTTCCTCCTTGTTCATGGTTGTGTGTCCGCGCCATTCCACAAAAGCGGCAAGGGGCGTGCCACGGCACAACCATTGTCGCGCGAAAAAGCCCGCGAATAAACTGAAAATTTATCTTCCTAGTTTTGCCGCCGAGTCCCTGGCATCGCAGGTGTGGGAAAACCGCGCGGAAGAATTATCAACGATGGGAACCAAGGTCACCTCGGTCGCGATTGGAGATCTCCAGAGGCTTACAAGGTGTTGAAATCAGAAAACTATTTCGCTCGCATTCGGCGGCGCGGATCTTCCCCCACATAATCAAGGGAGCATTCTCATTTGATTTGACAGGAAAGTAGTAAAAATCTGATAGCAGGCGAAAGGAGGAGGTTATGCCAATTTTGACCAAGCTAAAGGAAATCCTCGATGAAGCGAAAGTGATTTTCAATCACCGCTTGCCTACACCTCGCAGGAAATCGCCGCCAAACAACATGTGCCCGGAAACGAAATCGCCAAGGTCGTGATGCTGCATGTCGATGGCACGCTGGTCATGGGCGTGATCGCGGGCAGCCATAAGATAAGCTTGGACATGGCGCGGTCGCGCTTGGGTGCCAGCCGAGTGTGATTGGCAGCTGAAGACGAATTTATCTCAAGCTTTCCCGGCTCCGGAAAGCGTGATTGTGCAACCCGAGAATAGAGAAACCGGACGCGGGATTTTCCTCCCATTGGTGCCCTAGTAGACCCACCACCAGCTGAGAACCGCGCCGATCAACAGACATCCAGCGATCGGCCCGGCAATGGGGACGGCAGTTTTCGCGCCCGCGATGATCGCCACCAGAGTCCCCTTGGTCAGGGTGTTGACCATCGTTGCCGCCAAGACGGCGAAAGCGGCCGAACGGACCGATACTTCGCCTAGCCCCAGCCGCGACATGGAAATGGTGATCGCATCTACGTCGGCGATGCCGGAGATGGCGGCGAGCAAATAAATTCCAGCTTCTCCCAGCCACGCCCGCGCTGCATGGGTAGCCAGGATAATAAGCGCGAGCAACAGCCCGAACTGCAATGCCTGGCCAAGCTCGACCGGGTTATGCAGTTTGAAAGAATCGAGCGCGGCTTGCTCACTTTTCCGCGTACGTACGGCGGCGGCGGCGAAAAGCCATAGGGCCATGGCGAAGGTGGGCAGGCTTAGCAATTTTGCCAAACCGGGATTGAGTACCGCGGCTAAGAAAAGGACACGGACAAACATGGTCGCCGACGCCACCAATATTCCAGCCGCGATGATGTTGCGCTGGATGCCTTCCCCCGCCAGGCGGGCGAGGTGGAGGCTCACTCCTGTCGAAGAGACTAATCCGCCGAGAACCCCGGCCAGCAAGATGCCCCGTTCGGGGCCGGCGATTTTGACCGCACAGTAAGCGGCAAACGATATCACTGCACTCAAGACGACGAGCCACCAGAGTTCATGGGGGTTCAAAGTCTGCTAGGGTCCGTAGCCCCGATCCGGCAGAACCGGCAGAATCACCACCGAAATCAGCAATAGCTTTAGCGCGGCAGTCAATTCCTGCTGCTCGATATGCTGTAACCATCGGTGTAAAACAGGCTTAAGGCTGAGAATAATCGTCGTGAGCACCGCGGCAGTGGCGGCGGCGGCGTGCTCGCCGCGGACTGAAAGAGCGCCGAGAGCGAATGTAATCAGAGCGGCGATCAATGTGGTTACGCCGTAATCGTGGCTGACGCGCGCTTCGGCCACGTGAGCCACGGCCATGAGCACGACAAACGCTAGAAAAGCGATACCGAGAAGAATCTCCCCTGAACCGCGACTGAGCAGTTCGCAGAGGCCGCCGAGCAGACCGATCAAGCCGAAGGTTCGAATGCCGGCCAGCCGGCTGCCTTCAGCGGCCTCGCGCTCCTGCCAGCCTCGCTCGACGCCGACGAGCAGCCCGAGGGCGAGCGCCAAACCGAGATTCAAGAGCGTTTCCATGGGCGGTGTGACGCGGAGCGGTGCTTCAGTGACGGATAAATTCCAAAGCGATGGAAAAGGCGATCAAGAAGATGATCACCCACTCCAACATTTCCATGCGGTGGTTGGATGCCTGAACCGAGATTTTTTCGTAGATGCTCTCGAGCGTCTGCAATTTACGGAGAATGCTCGCGTCCCACTCGTCGAGATGAAAGCGACGATTGACCATGCGATAGACCCGCGCGAGATATTGGTCGCCGATCAGTTTCAGCGTGTTGTTGACCCCTTCGAACAAGGCGGCGTTGTCCACTTGCAGTTCAGCCAAGCTGCGCAGATCGGCGGCGTCCGAAGTAAAAAATCGCGGCAAGCGCCAGGAACGCCGTGACAGCGTTTCGTAGGCCTGGTTCAGCGCGCGGTCGAGTTTCTGATCGACATAGCGCATCTCGAGCAGTTCCACGTTGGCGAATTCAAGAACGCCGCGGACATCGTCGCCTTCGCGGTCGACGATCAACGTCGCGTTCCAATCGACGATCGTAACGTCATCAGGGCTGTACGAGACCCGCACGACCAAAGCGTCGTCAATCTCTTGTTCCGAGAGGGCTTGCCGCTCGGCCCGGAGAATCTGCGCGATCTGGCGCGCATGATCGGTGCAGAATGAGTTCAGATCGAGCGGCTCGGCGAAACTCTCGACGTGGAAAAGTACATAATCCTCCACCACCGGCGACGCATGGGCCAAGGTCGCAGCGTCGCCTATGGTCTTGAGCAGCTGCTCGACTCGGTGACGTGAATGCGCCAGCAGGGCCTCATTGTCATAAAGCTCCTCGCTGAGCATGAGCAGATCTGCAAACGGCCCGTCGATCGGCAGGGCATAGATAACCGCCACCGCGCCGAAGTCATAGATCATGAGATCGACACTCGACCGCGTCGTAAACTTGCCGACCGCGAGTGGTTCGGCATCTTGGCTCAAGCGCACCGGCGGCGGCTGATATTCGAAGTAGTTCGGCGTGCGCCGTTTATGGGCGATGGTCGGCCGCTCGGTAGCCTCGTGTACGCGCCGTTCGGCGTCGGCGAGATTGATCGCTCGCGCCGCGTCGTAGGCAAAGATCGCATAGCAGATGCCACTTTGAATCGTCGGCGAACTGCTTGACCGGTGCGCGCTATCTCCGTTCATCATCATTTTAATCTACCACTAGAACCGACCAAACGGCACACTTCCGGCAGTTCGCCGGAGATGCTTCACACGATCGGCGACGAAGCCGCTCCGGCCGGCCAATTCGTCATTCATGAAATTAAAGTTGACCCATCTTCGCGAATTTGCCAATGAGCCAGATACACAAGCCGGAAAGTAGGGTCGGCCGCAGCACTTGCTTCAGCATTTGCTTTCCCTTTTCTTGCGTGGATTATGTTCTTTGGTGCGGAGGTCGATATGGCAGAAAACAAGAGATGGTCGGATTGGTGGCGGCAGTTTCTCGGTTTTTCGTCCGATGGTTACCATCGAGCGGTCGAAGTATTAACCAAGCGCTACATCGAAGAGAGCCAGCATGTCGAGCGCCTTACGCAACATGCGCAGCGCATGCAATACCCGCAGTTTCGCGACAAACTCTTGGCGATCGCGGCGGACGAAGCCAAACATGTCGAATGGCTGGCTGAGAAGATCAAGCTCTTTGGCGGGAGATTACCTGAGGTGTCGCCGACTTCCGAGCCGGTCAAGAACAGCTGGCAATATTTGCTCGAAGACCTAAACGAAGGGCAGATCTGTGCGGCGGAGTTGATGGAGGAGGCGCAAAGCTTGCGCGAAGAATTACCTACCGTTGCCGAGGTTTTGGAGCGGATTTACCAAGACGGTGTTCGACACCGCGATGAGATCCGCAAGATGCTCATGAAGAGCGACCCCCAGTCGTTTTCCGCTTGGCTGGCGTGAACCACCACCGAGCGATCACGGCCGAGGCGCCGGCGAAATCCACCCGGCGCGAAGGTTCCTAACTTTCTCTTTTGAGTCCGAGAGATCGTCTAAACCATTGGCCGGCCAGACGCGCCATCGAACTCTCGCCGGTCGAATTGCGCAGCGTCATGCACTCGGCATTTCCAACGCGCCGGCAGGATTCAACGCCATGTGGCCAAGAGCGTTGTTATCGATCGAGCCGGCCTACGCTCGATTGATCCGTCGCCGCACTTGCATTCTTCACGCTAGACTAGGCATG
>VBKX01000681.1 GCA_005879435.1 Deltaproteobacteria bacterium | reverse complement strand
TTCATCGGCAGTTTCCAAATTCTTTATGCCCGAGGCGCTTTCATAAATCCAAAACTTGAGCCGCTCGAGGTTGATTCCGCTGCGCATCTTTGCGTTGACGAAGGCGTCGCTCGCGCTGGTGCCGATGGCGATGATGTGGGTGTGGTAGTCGACGGCTCTGGCCGGGTCGATTCCCTCGTACGCCTGCTCGATCAGGCTCTTGGTCGTTGGGCGCGCGTGTTGCGCGAGCTCTTCCGGATCTTTCGAAAAAGCCCCGCCGAGGCGATCGGTCAGACAACCCGGCAGAAATAGTATTCCTACCAGGCCAAGGAGCAGTCGAAGTGATCGCCGCTCACGAGTGGTGGTTGGGAGTTTCATCGTTCGATCCAATTTTCATATTCGCGATACCCTGTCAAACCGAGCCCCGGAACGGTCAGAAATTGAACCCCACGCGGACCGGTTAGGGGCGGATTTCGATCCTTGTTTGGCGAACTCTTCCACTCGAGTCCTTGGAAATACCAATCTGACCATTGGTATGTCCTTTGCGGTCTGACTGGTCCCGACGCATAAATTTCCTTCTTGCGTGGGTGAACCGCTTTCAGCATTGGAGTGTTGATGGACTTCGACGAGAGCCTCATAAGTCACACTTTGGAGCATCGTGGCTGCGGCATTAGAGCCGCTTCCTATGAAATCACGCCGCAGTCGTGGCTGCCCGAAGCGTGTGTGTGGCTCCATACAGACGTCGGGCACCGCAAGATGTGGGTGCATAGTTTTGCCCATTGCTTTGCCGCCGAGGAATTGACCTTTCCAAGCAGACTCGACGCTGACAGCTGGGCTTTGGGCGCCGCCAGGTCGATCATCGATCGGGCGTTCGAGGAGCTGAATCTGCCGGCGGTAGGGTATGTGCCGCATCGGGTCCGTAACTTTGCCCGGGTGTGGAAAATTGCGCGTTCATCCTTAAGCAATCTCGCACGCCTCAACCGGTTTGGGTCACGCCACTAATTTCATTCTTGTTTCACGCGCCGGTCCCGCTGGCGCCGTCACGCTTCTTAACTCCATTGATTGATATTCCGCCACCGGCTTGACACGCTTCTGCGCGGTTTGTATTGAGGAGTCACGACCGTTTCGTTCTCAATGCACGGGAGGGACCTGATGGACCTACAAGAACTCAGTCAATGGATGAAGGATCGAAACTTGAAAGGCCACTGGGAACACTCCGAGTGGTCACAGACGGTGAAGCCCTTTTTGTGGAAGGGTAACGAGATCATGCATGCGCTCAACCTGTCCGGGGAGTTGATCACCACGGGCGAGGCGGGGCGGCGGACGATCCAGATGAGAAATCCCGGGCTCGCCGCGGGCATGACCAATACGGTGCATATTTCGGTGCAGCTGGTAAAGCCGGGCGAGGTCGCCGCGGCGCACCGCCACACTGCAGCGGCGATCCGCTTTATCGTCAAAGGCACGCCCAATGCCTATACGATCGTCGAGGGCGAACGGTTCCCGATGTTCGAAGGCGATTTCATCACGACGCCGAACTGGACCTGGCACGATCACTTTAACGGTTCCACCGAACCCGTCATGTGGTTGGACGGCTTGGACGTTCGCCTGGTGACGCATTTCGGCGCGATGATCCAAGAGAATTTCAAAAAAGAGCAACAGCCGATCGAAAGACCCGATAACTTCGCGTCGAAAGTTTTCGGCCACGCGCGCCCAACCTGGATCAAGAATAACTTCCAGGCGCCGCCCTATCGTTATCCCTGGGAAGAAACCAACGCGAGCTTGCAAGCGCTCAAAGAAAGCGCCGGCGACCCCTACGACGGAGTCATCCTGGAATATACCAACCCCGTGGACGACGGACATACGCTGCCGACTTGTTCCTGCTCGATCCAGCTACTGCGGCCGCACGAAAAAACCAAAACCCATCGCCACACCAGCACGACGGTTTATTACAGCTTCCGCGGCCAGGGGATGACCTAGGTCTCGGCCAACGAATTCAATTGGGACAAGAGCGATATCTTCGTGGTGCCGTCATGGCAATGGCATTCACACGAGAACACGAGCGGCGAGGACGCGATCCTGTTTTCGATCAACGACCGGCCGTCGACGGAGGCGTTGGGGTTGTACCGGGAGGAAGCGGAAGGCTAGCAGGCTGCTGAAAAACGGCGATCTGCTTCGTTGCGCTCGTCCGATTTCGCGTCAACGTACCGGAGTACGCCTCCGCTCATCGATCTTCGCGCGCCTCGCATATCACCATTTTTGAGCAGCTGCCAAAGAGTTTTCGTTAACCGGTCAGGCGAAAATCCGCTACTGAACTTTGTAACCCAATTCTCTTGCGACTTCCTTGGCCAATCGGTCGTCGGCGACGTCCGCGAATGACGGTTTCTTATCCACGAACCGGCCCTGT
>VBKX01000680.1 GCA_005879435.1 Deltaproteobacteria bacterium | reverse complement strand
CCGCGAGACGATATAAGAAAATCCCTCCTGAGTTTCGCTAAAAAAGTGGCGCCGTTTTTCCGCCGGCGGGGATGACGCGCGCATGAGCAGCAAGGCAATGACGACGACTAAAAAGCTGGCGGCGTTGGCGTAAAACGCGCCGGGGGTGCCCATAGCGCCGATGGCAATCCCGCCGAGAGTCGGACCGAGCAAGGCCGCGCCTTTCCACAGCAAAGAATTTAACGCCACAGCGTTGGGCAGAACCGCGCGCGGCACCAGCGAAGGAAACAGCGCCTGGCGCGCCGGACCGTCGAACGAGCCCACGGATGAGCTGATAAAGGTAAACAAAAAAATTTGCCAGGCTTGGATATGCCCGGCCTGATCGAGAACGCCAAGCGCCAGGCTCAGCCCGCCGAGAATCAGCTGGGTCCAGAGCATCAGCCATCGGCGATCGTAACGATCCGCGAAAGTGCCGCTGATCAATCCGAGCGCGATTGCCGGAATCGCGCGAAACACCCCGTTGAGACCGAGCTGCACCGGAGAATTGGTCAGTTGATAGAGCAACCAATTGGTTGCCGTCATCTGCATCCATGTGCCGATGTTGGAGACGAACAAGCTGAACCAGAACAGGCGAAAGTCACGGTAGCGAAAGGCGGCAAGGCGGCCCGGCGGTGGAGCTGCAGAACTCGGTGCGTCGCTCATCAACAGAATCTTGTATATGAACGGTGAACGGGACGAAAGGGCAGTAATGGCCTTGCCGCCGTGGCATGACCGATATAGCCTCGCGGCTGTGCGAGAATCGCCGGCTCGTTTTCCACATCCGTTGCCGACGAATGTCGCAGGAGCGAAAAACGGTTTCCACTATTCGCTACTGCCGGAGAGATTTTCGCCGCTGTTTCGCTTGCGATGCGGAGCGTCGAGGTTGAAGCGGGGCAATTCGGAAACCTTCAACGCTGTCGCGAGCGTTATGGCGGAAACGATCAAGCCGCCCAGTGCCGCGGCGGCGCGCGCGCCAACGACCGGAACTAACAGCCCGGTTTCGACCTGGCCGAGCGGGTTTAGCCCCTGATTGCTGAGCTGAAAAATTCCCATCACCCGGCCGCGCATCCGGTCAGGAGCGAGCCATTGAAGAATGGTGCTGCGCGCCGACGCCCAGATCGTATCGACGGCGCCGACAAACGTCAGCAGCAAAAGGGCCAGAGTGAACGTCGGCGCGTAACCGAAAAAGGCGAATCCCGCGCCATAAAGCAGCGCCGAAGCCAGCAAGATTTTCCCTTGATACGGGCGCTGGCCGACGGTGATAAAGAGAAACGATCCGATTACGGCGCCAAGCCCGCGCGCCGATTGCAGGAGTCCGAAACCATGCGCTCCGACGCGCAAGATATCACTCGCGAAGATCGTCAGAATCGCGTTGTCCAGACCGAAGATCGACGTCGTAGCTTCCATGACAATGACGCCAAGGATGACTTTCTCCGAGTACACAAGGGATAAGCCGGCCTTCATTTCATCGACAATGTGGCGAGTTTGCTGTGGCGGGATCGAATGGCTCCGCATCAAAAGGAGCGCGATGATAACGGCGAGGACACTCGCCGCGTTGGCGTAGAACGCGCCGCTGGTGCCGATCCAACTGATGGCGATACCACCGAGCATGGGCCCGAGCAGAGCCGCGCCTTTCCACAAGATGGAATTCAGCGCGACCGCATTGGGCAGTAGTGCGCGCGGGATCAGTGACGGAAACAACGCTTGGCGCGCCGGCCCGTCGCAGGAACTCACGGCGGCGCTGAAAAATGTGATCGTGTAAATATGCCATGGGCGGATGTTTTCCGAATGGTCGAGCACGCCGAGCAGCAGGGCGAGCGATCCTAAGAGACATTGGGTCGCGAGCAATAGTTTCTTGCGATCGTAGCGGTCCGCCAGGGCGCCGCTAAAGATGCCGAGCGCGATCGCCGGGACGGCACGAAAAAGCCCGTTGATACCGAGTTGCAGCGGCGACTTGGTGAGCTTGTAAAGCAACCAATTTACCGCCGTCATCTGCATCCAGGTGCCGACGTTGGAAGTGAATACGCTGAACCAAAAAAGCCTGAAGTCGCGGTAGCGAAAGGCGGCGAGCCGCCCGATGGATTGCGGGTTCGATTCAGAAGATCCGTTGGTCATTGCCGAGCAGTGTCGTTTGTGCGGAACGGATCGGAGGAGTTGGAAGTGTCATTCCGAGCCGCAGGCGCAGAATCTTCCGATCCGTTGTGATGGGTCGAGATCCTTCGCTGTCGCTCAGGATGACAGTCGGAAAAAACCGGTGAGGCGACGGACGCGGCCTTTCAATTAACTCAAATCCCAGTAGGCAAATCCCATGGCGCAGCCGACGCCCGTGGTGGTGCGATAGAGCGGAAGGTACTCGTCGAGGTTTCCGCGCCGATCGGCGGCGGCAGCGGTGACGATCCAGTTGCGAATTTCGGACGTCCCTTCCACCAGATCCGATGCGCGCATCGCCGCCATATAACTCAGATCGTTTTGCTTGAGAGCCTGAATAAATTCATGATCCAGTTGTTCGTCGATCTTGGTATGGCTGAGTCCGCCGGAACCGACGACGACAACGCGCTGGTCACCGGCAATACGGCGCAAAACGTTCGCCAGCGCGCGGCCGAAGTGCACGCAGCGCTGCGCCGACGGCGCCGGCGGATAGTAGGTGTTGACCATCACCGGAACCACGGCGTGCTTGGCCTGCGGGCTCACGAACTTGAGCACGCGCGCAAAGGCGTGGCCGAGCCCGCCATCGTAGCGGGTTTTTTTGGAATAAGACGGATCGAAGCCTTCGTCCATTAGCCCGCTGACAAGGCCTTCGGCGATTTTCGTGGCGACGCGATACTTGGTGCGATTTTCCGACTTGGGCTGATTTAAATAACGCAAGCTGAGGCTGGCTTCCACTTCCTCGCCCATGAAGATCGTGAACGGCGGCATGTTGTCGTCGACGAGATTTTCATGTTGATCGTCGCCGACGACAACGAGAACGTCAGGACCAAAAGTAGCGATCTTTTCGCGCAGTTTGCCGATCGCTTCCATGCAGCCGTTCCATTTGGCCCATTTTACTTCCTGAGTTTCTCTCTCTAGACCCGGCTTGTCGGGCAAGCGTTCGCTCTGCCGGGTATTTAGCAAATGCCAGCTATCGGGATCGAGCATTAACTGCGGCGCATGGGACATCGCCGCGCAGCCGACTAAGTTCGCCATAGGCTTTTTCGTTCCGCGGTCAACGTTCAAAGTTCAAGGTTTGTCGCCCGCGTGTGACCGCCTATGCGCGCGCAGCTTTCATGTCGGAAAGCTCCGGAACCGAGAGGTTCAGCTTGAACCAGCTGCTGCCGCTGTCCTCACTGCCGAACAGATCGCCGTTCCGCTGCGCGGCATACATGCAATCGGCGTTGGCCGGATCGAAGGCGAAGGTTTCGACAAAACTGCGGTTCGCTTGCGAAACCGCGCCATCAAGCATTTTCCAATTTTGGCCGCTGTCGGTGGACTGAATGAGAAACGCTTCCGCACCGGTGCTGCGCTTGCGCCATTGACCCGGCTGTCCGTTGGCGACGGCGGAATAAAGCACGTTGTGCTTCTTCGGATGAATCGTCAGCGGCACGGAGTACTCTTCTTTGAATTCCATGGCCATGGGCGCCCAGTTTTTACCGCCGTCGCTGCTGGAATAAAGCGCGCGACCTGGGGCTTTACCCGCCCGGCAGTCGTGGCCGCCGGTGGCGATGAAAATTTTGTTGCTGTCTTCGGGATCGAGCACGATGGTATGCACGTCGCAGTCGAGGTTCTTGTTGAGCAGCTCCCAATTCTTGCCGCCGTCGGTGGTTTTGAGCATGTAGCCGACCTGCAATGCGACGTACATGGTCTTGGGATCCTTGGGGTCGATGGTGATATCGCGCACGTGCGGTTCCACAGCGGCTACCGGATAGGTGACCGTCGACACCCATGGAATGTTCCAAACTGAATCGAGCCGTTCCCAGCTCTTCGCTTCATCGCGGCTGACGAAAACGTCGATGGGTTCGGTTCCCGCATAGAGGGTATTTGAATCGCGCGGATCGAAGGTCAAGCAACGCACTTTACCCGGGCCGCGTTTGCCGTAGCAGGGTTTTTTCCAGCTCGCGCCGAAATCTTCGCTGACCCAGACGCCGTCGCCGCGCGTCCCGGCAAAAACTTTGTTCGGCGCGTTGGGTGAAACCGCGACTTCCGGAATCGCCCATTCTTTTAGACCGTGATGTTCTTGTTTCCAACTGTGGCCGTCTTC
>VBKX01000145.1 GCA_005879435.1 Deltaproteobacteria bacterium | reverse complement strand
CGATCATGCCTTCGCCGCCGCCAGCGCGATCGTGACAGGGCGCGCAGAAAATATTGAACCGCTCCTGGCCGCGCACGAGCAATGCCCGATCGATGGGAAACGGCAAAGTCTTTGCCGGCTCGCCGCCTGCTTTACCGGTGTAAAGCTCTTCGTCCGCGTTGAGATGACCCTGCGCGACAGTTCCCTCGACGAGCGGACGCGAAGCGCGCTCGTCCCCGAAAAAATCGCTCTTTTGCAGCGGTTTATACCTCGGCTGGTCGGCCATTTTTTGCTGGCACGCCCCAAGCCATAGGCAAATCGCGATCAGGCAGGAATGTTGTAGTCTCTTTGAAATTTCTTGATTCATCGTCATCAGAAGTCGACCTCGTAAATGCCCTGGCAGCCCAGCTCTTCAAAAAATTTCCGCGTGCCGTCGAGATCGAACGTTGCGTCGGTCGCTTCGATGCAAAGAAAGAAACGGTTGCGGCTCGCGAGTTCGAAGCGCTCGACGTTAAACACCGGATGATAGGGCATCGGCAGTCCGTTGAGCGCCAACACCCCGAAGACCGCCGACAAAGCAGCGACGAGAATCGTCAGTTCAAAGGTCACCGGTATGAACGAAGGCCAGCTGTTCAACGGCCTGCCGCCGACGTTTATCGGATAATCGACGACCGATACCCAATACTGCAGGAAGAACCCGCCGAGGCAGCCGAGGATCCCGCCGATCAACACGATGAGCGGCACCCGGGAGCGGTGAAACCCGATCGCTTCGGCGAGACCGTCCACGGGAAACGGCGAATACGCATCCATCTTACGGAACCCCGCCGCAAAAGCCCGGCGCGCTGCTTCGAGCAACTCTTCCGGACTGGTGAATTCCGCCATGAGTCCGTAAATCCGGGGCTTCTCGCGATTTGTCGTCCCGTGAGCCATGATCCTGTCAATCGTTCTTAGCTTCTTCCTCGTGCACCAATTCGCGCATTTCAAAAATCGAAATCATCGGCAGCACCCGGATGAAAAGAAACAGCAAGGCGATAAATAGACCGATGGTGCCCACGAATACGCCGTAATCAAAGATGGTGCCCGAGTACATGCCCCAAGCCGATGGCATAAAATCACGGTGGAGGCTGACGACTATAATGACGTATCGCTCCAGCCACATGCCGATGTTGACTGAGATAGCGATCAGAAAAAGCACGATCACGTTGGTATGCAGACTGCGAAACCAGAGCGCCTGCGGAATCCAAATATTAAAAAGAATGAGCAGCCAATACATCCAGCCGTAGGGGCCAAACATGCGATTCATCATCATGTATTTTTCGAAAATGTCGCCGCTATACCACGCCATGAAGGTTTCGATCAGATAACCGTAGGCGACGATCATGCCGGTCACCAGCAAGACCATGCCCATATTTTTCAAATGACGCATCGTGATGAAGTCTTCGAGCCCGTAAAGTTTGCGCAGCGGGATTGCGATCGTCAGAACCATGGCGAAGCCCGAGTAAATCGCGCCGGCGACGAAATAGGGTGGGAAGATCGTCGAGTGCCAGCCGGGGACCAGACCCACGGCAAAGTCAAAGCTGACCACCGTGTGCACGGAAACCACGAGCGGCGTCGCCAAACCGGCCAAAAGTAGGTAAGCAATTTCGTAGCGATGCCAATGAATCGCCGAGCCGCGCCAGCCCATGGCGAGCATGCCGTAAATGAAGCGGGGAATCCGCCCGCGCGCTCGATCGCGCAAGGTGGCGAGGTCGGGACTCAAACCGAGAAACCAAAACAGCAAAGAAACCGTAAAATAGGTGGAGACCGCAAACACGTCCCAAACCAACGGACTGCGAAACTGCGGTTGAATCCCCATCGTGCTCGGATAGGGCACCAGCCAATAAAAATACCAGGGACGCCCCAGATGTATCAGCGGAAACAAGCCCGCGCAGGCAACCGCAAACAGCGTCATCGCTTCGGCGAAGCGATTGATCGACTGACGCCACTTTTGCCGCAACAGCAAGAGAATCGCTGAAATCAGCGTCCCTGCGTGGCCGATGCCGATCCACCAGACGAAATTGACGATATCGAATCCCCAGCCTACCGGGATCATGATGCCGAACAGACCGACGCCGATGGTAATCACCGCAGCGATGCAAAAGAAAAGACC
>VBKX01000144.1 GCA_005879435.1 Deltaproteobacteria bacterium | reverse complement strand
TCAAGCAACTGGTGATCGTGAACCTTTCTCCGAGCTCGCTAAGTATCTTCGCTGGATCGCACGGCGCGTACGTCTTTATAATCCCTTGATCGCCTTCGAGCACGTCGCGATTGCCCGTGAAACCGGATTGGATCACGAGCGTCGCCGTTACGCCGTTGCGCGCCGGCATGCCAGCGTAGTCGAACGCTTTTTCGATGTGATCGTCGTCGCCCACCCACGCTCTCGACCCCGAAGCCTGTTGCGCAGCGTACGAAATAAGATAGCGCATCTGCAGATCGTCCAATTCCGCCAGTATGCCGGCAGCCGCGGCGCAACCAAACGTCGCGCCGAAGCTGGTCGATCGGGGCTCGAAAGCTTGGTGAAAACGAAAGCCGATGTCGTAGCCAAGAATCACGGCGCGAAGCAGTTCGTCGCCGCCGCGATCGTGCGACTCCGCCATGGCCATCGCCGCCGGCACGATCGCACAGCCCGGATGGAGCTGGCTGTTCGAATCGTCGGTCTCGTCGGCGTGACCGGACATGCCGTTGGCGAATGCGGCGAGAATCGGCGTGGTTTTTAGTTTTGTTCCGAGCACGCTGCATTCTTCCTTGCCTCCTTGTGCGCGCGCGTGTTGCAGCCCCAATTTGCCGGGCTTCAACGTCGAACCCGAAACTACAGCCGCTAGCGAATCGAGCAAGTGACTTTTGCCCTTTTGAATTACTTCCATCGGCAATTTGGCCGACCGAGCGGCCATCATGTATTCAACAAGACCGTCGATGATCTTCGCCATCTATCCTCCTGGGAATATTACAGTTGTCGATTCAATGACTATCTAGTTCTGCGCGAGACTTGCTGTCAAGATCAATTGACAGCGCGTGCTTTGCCGCGTTATATGCCTTGCAGTTAAATTCCCTTTTTTTTGCTCGGCATGTTAACTCCGGCGCTCGCTTTCGTTTGGAGGAGGTTCTCGTGAATAAGAAACCTAGCCCATCGAGTAGAAGGGAGTTTCTCAAAAGATCCGCGGCGGCAGGCGCCCTATTTACCCTCGCTCCTATTACCGTTGTGCGATCAGCCTTTGCGCAGTCGTCATCCCGAACCCGCGTCACCGTCGCTCACGGCGTCGGCGTTTACTCTTTGAGTCCTTACGCGGTCAACACCTCGCCGCTCCAGGCAGTCTGGGGTTCGGTCATGGAGCCGTTGATCGACGCCGACTACGAAAAACGCGGCTACCGCGGCGTGCTGGCGGAGTCCTGGGAGATGAAGGGCACGAAGCTGCAATTCAAGCTGCGCAAGAATATTCGGTTTCATGACGGCGCGCAGCTTACGAGCAGAGACGTGATTGCTTCGTTCAAGCGCATCTTGACCGACAAACAGAGTCTTCAGGCGCCCAATCTGCAAAACGTCGGAGAAATGGATGCGCCCGACGACCACACCGTCATCCTGACGCTTAAAAAATCCGATGCTAATGCCCTGGAAGACATTAACAGCCGGGTGATCATGAAGCACTCGGTGGCGGAAAAGATGGGCGAAGCCGACAATCGCCCAATCGGCACTGGCCCGTTCAAATTTACCAGTTGGGAGCGCAGCGGCCAGTTCGTCCTACGGCGCCATGACAACTACTGGGGCCAAGCGCCAAAAATCGATGAAGTCATTTACAAGTCCATTCAAGAAGACGCCGCGCGCATTGCGGCGCTGGAGTCGGGCCAAGCCGATGTAATCAGCAATATTCCGCCGCAATCCGCGTATCCGCGTCCAGCAGGTGCAGGGCCTTCGGCCGATTTTTCTGGTGCTGAGCCCCGCCTATAAGCCGCTCGACAACCCAAAGGTCCGACGAGCGATCACGCACGCGATCGATCGGGATCGCATTATTAAACATATTCTTGAAGGCTACGCCTATCCGCTGAGCGGACTATTGAGTCCGCAGGTTTTCGGCTATGAGCCGAGCGCAAAAGCTTTTCCATATGATCCGGAGAAAGCGAAACAGCTGCTGACCGAAGCGGGATTTCCGAACGGATTTGAGATCGATTACTACAGTCCGACGGGACGCTATCCAAAGGATCGCGAGGTCGCGCAGGTGATCGTCGAGCAGCTTTCCAAGGTCGGCATCAAGGCCAATCTCAAAACGCCGGAGTGGAGCATCTTCAATACGGATTACAAAAACGGCAAGTATCCATTTTACCTAACCGGTCGCGGCAGCCTCACCGACGCGGACACGTTGTTTCAGCAATACTTCAGAACCGGCATGACCCGGCGCGTGCTCGGCTACAGCAATCTGAAGCTCGACGAGATCCTGGAAGCGCAGCAACTCACCTTCGACGTCAAAAAGCGCGAAAAACTACTTTGGGACGCGCACAAAATAATTTTGGACGACGCTCCGGCCGTGCCGCTGTGGAATGCGATGGACATCTACGCCTATCGAGCCGATCTTGTGTGGACCGCGCCGCCGGATGAAAAGGTGCAGTTGAAAACCGCCTATTTGAAAGCGAAATAAACGAAGATCTTCGCCGAACTTTTATTGAACCACCCGATCGAGTCCGGTGATTCTATCGGACGATGGGCGCTGCACCCCGCGGAGACAGGACGCGGTCTATTTCCTCGAGCAGTCTCGTCGGCGCCGGCCGATCGCCCGGTTCCTGGCTGCGATGGGCGAACAAAATATTCCCTTCGCGATCGAGTAAAAAATCGCCGCCGGATTGGTGGATGTCTTCGCCACCGTAAGGCTCCTGCTTCATACCCCGCCGCCATAGTTTGAAATATAGCGCTAAGGTTGCTGGTGAAAAAACCCGAAACCACGACAGCCGTTTCAAATTAAACGTGTCATAAGCATTGCGCTCAGGGTCCGCGAGAAGCTTAAACGGCCATCGGTGCTGTTCTTGATAGTAGGCGAGCTTCGCCGGCTCGGCGAACGAAACCGCGATGACGGTAACGGCGCGGCGATCGAATTCGGGCTTGAATGTGCTCACCTCGCCGAGATGAGCTTGGCACGGCAGTCAAGCGAGGTGGCGTAGAAAAATTAGCAGAACGTACTTTTCAAAACATTCGCTTAGCTTGACTCGCTTGCCGCGCAAATCCACTAGGCGCAACTCATCGACGGCGAGCTTTTCCATTGGAGCCAAAGAAGTGCGATTTGAGAGAGCGAAATTGACAATAAAAAAGGGGGCGCTCCGACCTAGCGCCCCCTTTTTGGATTAACGGTAGACTATTGCAAAACCTACCAGCGATTACGCCCGCCGCCACCTCCACCGCCGCCACGGCGTTCACCGCCCCGATCACCGAAACCGCCGGACCGCCTTTCTTGCGGCCGCGCTTCGTTCACCGTGAGATTACGCCCGTCCAGATCCGTGCCGTTCAGTGCCTGGATCGCTTTCTGCGCCTCATCGGCATTCGTCATTTCGACGAAGCCGAAGCCGCGGGAACGGCCGGTAAACTTGTCGGTAATCACCCGGGCCGACTCAACAGTCCCGTGCGCCGAGAAGATTTCCTGAAGTTGCGCATCGGTGGTCGCATACGGCAATCCACCCACGTAAATTTTACTGCTCATGTTCTCTCCTTCATGAGAATGGTTATGGTCTTTTCCCTGAGAAGCTGATCACCGCTGGAAGCAGAACATGGAAAAAGCGAGTCACGCTCTGGTCGGATTGTCCGCGTGGCAACGTATCGCAAGGTAAGACGCCCTAGACCTTCAATTCTATTCTTTATCACTATCAGAAGGCCCCATACTGATGAGTAAAAAAAGCTTACCGCACTTCCCCAGCCCCGCGCAACCCCCTTTTAATTAGCGCGCGACGGCCAAAAGCAGTTGCGCCCGCGGTAGGTTTTGTATAAAGAGGGCTAATCCAATTCTGGAAACATCTGAAGGAGGAAAGGAAAATGTATCAAACCAACCAATACGAAGGCATGATCGCCGAAACCATGGCCATGCAAGGACACAAAGGCGATACGATCAACGCCTATGTCGCCCGGCCGCTCGGCTCCGGTCCCTTTCCGGGGATGGTCGTTATTCACCACGCGCCCGGCTGGGATGAATGGTACCGTGAGTGCACCCGTAGATTCGCCCATCATGGTGGCGCCAAAGTGCGCGCCGGCGGCGGTATCCCCGATGAACAGGTGCTCGGCGACCTGGACGGCGCCAACAAGCTGCTCCGCTCCCTCCCCTATGTGAGCGGGAAAGTCGGCGTGTTCGGTACCTGCTCCGGCGGTCGCCATGGTTTTCTCGCGGCGTGCAAGAATAAGAACTATGACGCGTTAGTCGAGTGCTGGGGCGGTCGCGTGGTCCAGTCCAAAGAAGAGGTCACCCCCAAGCAGCCGGTGGCACCCATCGACTATACGAAAGATCTTCCTTGCCCGATGATCGGCATATTCGGCAACGACGACAAGTCGCCGTCGCCGGAACAAGTCAACCTGCATGAAGCAGAGCTCAAGAAGCAAGGCAAGAACTACGAGTTTCACCGCTACGACGGCGCGGGTCACGGTTTCTTCTATTACGATCGCCCGGCGTATCGCCAGGAGCAAGCGGTCGACGGCTGGAAAAAGTTGCTCGCCTTTTTAGAGAAAACTCTGAAGTAAAAGACTCGAAGGAGCTCAACCATGTGCACGATGATTGCTCACCAGGCAAAGATCCAAGGTCGGGGCAAGAATGGTCAGGACTGGTTCGAGTTGCGCGAAGCGAACGTCTCCTACGATCATCCCTACGACATGCCCCTTGAACACGCGCTCAACATCGACTTCGTTAATGAAGCCGCCGGCCCGGGAGCGCGGGTGGCCGTCGAATTGAGCGTCGAAGCCGCGCGTAAACTCATCCAAACCATCGAAGCGGTGCTCGCGCAGGCCGACGAGCGCGGCGTGCTCGAAGATAAACACCAAGCCGCTTCCCGTTAACTCGTCAACAGCGTGAGGCGGATTTCTCCGAGGAGATTTCCGTCTCACGCCCATCCCCATCGCATTTTCGCTTTGCACACGCTATCACTGAGCGTGAGAATTCGCTCCGTCCGCGTTCATCTCGTTGGCTAACTCCGTTGAAATAAATTCCGGCCCGCATCAGCACCAGCCCATTCGTCCCTGGTCGTCGCTGCTGATTCGCGATTATCGACTGCTGTGGCTCGCCAGCGTGCTCAGTTCCCTGGCCGGGCAGATCCGCAATGTCTCCACGCTCTATCAGGTCTACGACATTTCCGGTTCAGCCTTTAAGCTAGGCCTCACGGGTTTTCTGGAAACCTTGCCATTTATTATTTTCGGCCTTTTCGCCGGCGCGGTAGTGCAGATTGTTCCGAATTTGGCGTTGGGCATTCTCACACTGGCGGGGATCACGCAAGTTTGGCACATCTACGCCCTCGGACTTCTCGGCGCATTTGTCGAAGTCTTCAACTGGCCGGCGCGCGCCGCGCTAATTCCGCGTTTGGTGCCGCAGAATTTGCTGATGAACGCCATGGTCGTCAACACCATGATACTGCAGACGAGCTTCCTCGTCGGTCCCGCCATCGGCGGATTCTTGATCGACCGCGGCGGTTTGGCCACGGCTTATTTCGCCAGCACGCTGCTGTTCGTGCCCGCAGCCATCGCCATCGTATCCGTGCGCACGTCGGGAAAAATCGAAGGCGCGCGCCGCCGCGTCAATCTAAAGAGCATCGTCGAGGGCATCGAGTTCATCTGGATCCAGCGAATAATTCTGTCTCTTTTCCTGCTCGACTTCGCCGTCGTTCTCGTCGGTTTTTACCGGCCCATTCTGCCGATCTTTGCCGCGGACGTATTTAAGACGGGCGCATCCGGGCTCGGTCTGCTTTACGCGGCGCCGTCCGCGGGCTCTCTACTCGGCACGACCGCGCTGCTTATGGCCGGGGACGTCAACCGCAAGGGCGTGCTTGTTATCATTGCGGCGCTTTTCTTTGCCGGCGGTCTCGCATTCTTAGGCATCTCACAATGGTTTGGGATGGCGGTCGTGGCGGTTCTGATTCTGGGATTCGCCGATTCTATCAGCGTCGCCATCAGGCGCACCGTAGTGCAGCTTCTAGCGCCGGACGGCATGCTCGGTAGAGCGGCGAGCTTGATCACCGTCTTTGCGCAGACGACCAATGGCTTGGGCGCGTTGCTGGCGGGGATAGCCGCGCAGTACATGGGCGCACCGAACGCGCTGCTGCTCGGCAGCGCTCTGTGCTTCATCATGATCTTGGGAATCTGTGTGGCGATCCCGCAACTCTGGCGCTACAGATCATGACGCTATCCGCCGTGATTCGCCAGGGTCGAAAACGCGTCACTGCTATTTGCCGTATCTGCTCGCGAGCTGGGTGAAGAACCCCTCGCGTTCCAACTCGGTGAGAATGCTCTTGTCGATGAAGTCTGCTGCGCGTTTGCCACGGAACTCCGCCACGGTTGCCGTGAGATTTTCCATCTCCGCTTGAATGACTTCTTCCATCGGATAAGGTTTAAGCGGCAGCGCGTCGACCACATAGTTTTTATACAGAGTCTCGAGCCGGCGTGGATCCTGCTCGCGCATGTGCTTGCGAAAACTCGCCAGCGCGACATTTTTGTTGGCTTTGCCAAGCCAGATGGCTTCGCAGTACGCCATCATGAATCCGCGTGCCCTATACCGCTGATTCTTAAGAAAATCGCGTTTGGCCGACAGATTCCGCTTCAAACAAATTGTCCGGACTCACCAGCGTCGCATCAATCTTGCCTTGCAGCATGACCATGATCCGTTTGTTCGACTCGGCGAGACCGGTGGCGAGGATTTGAACGTCCTTGCCAGGCGTGAAACCGAGTTTCACGAGCGCTCGCCGTGTGGCAAATTCGATCGTCGTTCCCGGGCGGCTGACGCCGACAGTTTTGCCGCGTAATTCTTGAACAGATGTGATCGATGGATGCGCGGCAAGCTTCCACGCGGACGGGCCGAACGTGCCGATGATCGCAAGCGGCAAACCTCTGACCGCCGAAACCATGGTCGTCGAACCGGGCGCGCCGAGGATTTCGACGTCACCGCTAGTCAGCGCGCCTATGGCAGCCGTACCCGCAGCGATGACGACCAGATTGACATTGAGCCCGTACTTCTCGAACAGCCCGGCGTCCTGCGCGATCCACAACGGTATTCGGCTGCCGGTAATCGACGCGTAAGAAGCGTTGAGCGTTTCCAGCTTCTGCGCAGCCGCCGGACGGCAAAGGAAAAGAATCGCGAAGATTGCCGCGATCGTGAGACAATTACTTTTCATCCAGCACAAAGTAGCGGTAAACAATATCGCTCCGCGTCTCCTGATTTTCCCAGCGGAAGCGCGCTGCCGCCAGCGCTTTTTCCTGAAGTTCCACGGTCGTGCAATACTTCTTCAGAATCCCTTCGTTGATATCGCCGTGCTCGTCGTTGGCGTCGCTGTGCACGTGATAAAAAATGAGCGCGTCCTGGGTCAACCCGTAGTGTCGCATCAGCGCTTCGCCTTCGCCGAGCAAACCGTCTTCATGGTGCTCTTGTTTCGGCGTATAGCGTTTCCACATTCGCCCTTCAGTGGCATAGGTGGCAGCTACGCCTTCGAGCCAGCTTTGCTGCTTGGCGAAATTAAAAACGGCGTCTACGGTGTAACGATAGACCGGCAAAACATCCGCGAACCTCTGCATCAACTCGCGCTGGATGCCGAGCGCATCGGAAATTTTAAGCCACATGTCATAGTGAGGACCGAGCTGGCCTCCCGCAACGTCCTGCCCTTCTTCGTCAATATATTTTCGCAGCAGCATGCGGCGCGCGTCGGAGATCGGGCAGTTGGCGATCACCTGAGCATCTTTGCGGTTGATGTTAGCGAGAAAGTAGTATCGGTTCTTTACGTACTCGATCAGCGCGTGTCGCGAAACCTTGCCTTCGCTCAGCGCGACGCGCCAAGGGTGGGGCTGTTTGATGCGCCCTTCGCGTACGTAGCGACGACGCTCTTGCCAAATCGCTGCGATGAATTCTTCCGCCGGCAGAACCGAGTTCATTTGATTCATCCAATACTCCAGTACTCCATCACTCCAATACCCCAATCATCAATACAGACTCTTGAAAAAGCCGCTGTCCTCAAATCGTTTGCAAAAGCTGAGATCTAACTGCTCCTCGGCTTTCAACTGCGAAGCTTTCGCGTTGATCCCATGTTGCGCCATCAGCTTAATCACCGCGTTCATGCCCTCGATCGCCGGACAAGGTTTTCTCGGCAGCGCTTCGACCAAACCCTGATAAGCCTTCTCCACCTGCTCAGGCTTACTCAAACGCAAATTGCGGCCGAGACTTTTTAGCACGATTTCCTTATTGGCCGGCCGGTGGATGAAAGCCACGCCCTCGACCGTCGCCTTGACGATATTCTCGATGAGATTAAAATTGCTCTTGATCAGAGCGCGCGACACCACCAGCCCCGAGGATTGAAACTGAACGTTTTCTTTTCCTAGATCAACCAACACGCGATAGCCTTCGCCGAGCACCTGCTGGCCGATTTCCGGAGACAGGCTGGTCGCATCGACACTGCCGGAACGCAGAGCAGCCATGCGCTCAGGAACGCCGCCAATACCGAGCAGCACAATGTTGTCGCGGCGCGGCACCAGTCCAAGATGATCCAGGGCAACATAGGTCGCTAACGACGCGGAACCGGCCGGCGTGCCGATCCCAACTTTCTTGCCTTTGAGATCTTCGCCGCTTTTGATCGTCGGCTTGGCGAGAAACAGATAATCGAGCCGGTTTTCCAACCCGAGAATCATGGAGAAATCCCCGCCTCCGGTATTGGCGTTGACCACATGCGTTCCACCAACCAAACCGACGGGAACCTGACCGGCCAACATCGCCTGCATCGCGCGTCCAGCAATGATGAACACCAAGTCGGCGTCGATGCCGTACTTACGAAAAATCCCTTGCTCCTTGGCGATCCACAACGGCTCGACGTTGTTGCTGATCGCGCCGTGTGCGATCAAAACTTTGGCCGGTTCGGCGCCGTGCGATAAAACGACGAGTCCTGTCGATAAATAGAGCGCTGAAGCAATGCCGATAATGATACTTTTCATGTCTTACCGCAAAAATGGATCATGTTTTCTTCCTTAAATCTTCGCGTTTCGAAGGGAGCCGTCGCGTGAGATAGCGTCGCCCGATGCAGAAGGGGTCGTTGGAGCCGCCATTGTCACCGGCGAGCGCGTTAACGAAATCGTCGGTTAACGCAGCGCAAGAAAATTTCTTACCGTTTCAGTAAATACGCTACCGGGCGGTCCAGCAGCCAAGAAATACTTCTTCCAACCTTTTTTCTCTAGGACTTCCATCCATGCACCGTGACATCGACCAGTTGGCCTGCGGGATCGTGGACGCCCATTTCGGCGAAGCGTCCGTCGCGCGGTTTTTTGTCGGCTTCGCCTTTAGCGCCGGCGGCTTGTGCGGTCTTAACCGTATCTTCCATGTTCTCTACTTGAAAGCCGAAATGGTCGATCCCTTCGCGCCCGCCGCGCGCCGGCAACACCGCCATATTGATGTAGCCGTCGGTGAGATAGATCGCGCGATGGCCGTCATCGCGCACTGGTCCGCGCCACGCCTCGGTCATGCCGAACGTCGTCTTGTAAAACTCGGCGGTCTTTTCCTGGTCTTCGACCTTGATCGCGATATGTCTGATCTTTGCCATGATTCGTTCCTCCCTTTATTGTTTATAAAGTTTTTCTATGAACCCGCTCTTTTTTATCTCGTCGAGAAGAGTGTTGTTTACATAACCCGCGGGCAGTTGCTGGTTGGCCGCGCCCATCATTTCCATCTCAGCGCGCAACGCGTCTTCGTCGGGGTATGGCACCTGCCTAAGAATCGCGCGTAACTCATCGCACCACAGAGTAATATCTTGTTCGCTCACGCCCCGCATATATTTTTGCAGGATACGCGCCGTGCCCGCTTTGTTGGTCTGAAAGAAGTGAACGGTTTCGAGATAGGCCTGCATAAAGCGCACGACGGCGCCGCGGTCGGCCTTGATCTTACGGTCGGTGGTCGTGATCGGCGCATCGACACCGCGAAATCCCATCTCGCGCGCGCTGGCGCCTTTCAACGGCTTTGCTCTGCCGCGAAAAACTAGAAGCATGCCCGAATCGCCGAGCACACCGACCTCGATCCGCCCAGACTCCAGTCCCTGGGCCACGCCGGGCGTACCGCCCATTTGAAGAATCGTCACATCGGATTCTTTGATGCCGCTCTTGCGCAACGCGCCGCGTAAGAAAGTATCACCGCCGGAGCCGTATTGAGTTACGCCAATCAGTTTGCCTTTGAGATCCTTAAAGCTGTTTAAGGTGGAATCAGGTCGAACAAAGACGCGCTGCGCTGAAGAATTAGTGAGAGTCGAAAGAACGACCACGTCGGCGCCCTGGGCGCGCGCTCGGAGCGACGCCGGAGCGCCTGCAGCGACGTAATCCAGGTCGCCCGCGAGCAGCGCTTGAATCGTCCGCGGCGTGCCGGGAATCAACAAAACCTCGGCCGTGAAGCCGTATTTCGCCAGCATCCCCGAATCCTTCGCCAACAACATCATGCTCTGCGCCGGATTGACAGCGACGTGGGCAAGCATCAGTTTTTGCGCCTTTACCGGAACGGCGTAAAGCACCGCCACAACGAGCAGAACGAGCAAGTAAAAATGATTGGCGGGCGCCACGCTACTCCATTTACTTCCCAGACCGTTCGCTGTCAACCAGACTCGGCGCTGCGCCGTTCCAGCTTGACCCAGGCCTCGGACTATCATACGAAGAGTCCAGCCGATAATATTTCAACCGCGAAGGAGGAAAATCTTATGTCTCTACACTGCAAAAGCACCGACGTTCCGGAATACAACCGAACTCAGACCGGGGAAGCCGGGACCGGCCAAATGGTTGTCCGCAAAGGCTACGGCAACGAGTGCAGTTTGATGATCGCCACTCGCAGGCCGGGCTATCATACCAAGCCGCACCAGCACGAGTCCGAACAAATCAATTATGTTCTCGACGGCGAAATCTGGTTTTTCGTCAAAGACAAAGGCTATCTCTGCAAGAAAGGCGATTTCCATCGCATCCCCGCCAACACGGTGCATTGGGCGTTTAACCGGTCGGACAAAGACGCCACCGTCGCCGAAGCCCACGCTCCGGGACTGATCGGCGGGCGCGCCGGAGACAGCGCCGCGGCGCTGTTCGATGAAAGCGAGAAACCGGAGATACGCGGCCCCGGAACGAACCGGTTTGTTCCCTACGACCAGGACAAGGCCGAAGCCGTATACTTCAACAAGTAACGCATGGGGCGAAAGTTCTCAGTCTCACTCTCGTTGACGTGGGTCCTATACGGCCTATCTGCTTTGTATTGTTCTTCCATCCCCGCCCAGGAGCTTCGGCGCATCCATTACGGCACCACTACTTCCACGGCGCATCTGCCGATCTGGGTTGCCAAAGACGCCGGGCTTTTCGCCAAGAATAGTTTGAACGTCGAGCC
>VBKX01000679.1 GCA_005879435.1 Deltaproteobacteria bacterium | reverse complement strand
TTGCGCTGCGCCGATGATTGAAGCTATATTTCGAAAACGATTTGGTTTCTGCCGCGCTGGCGCGCCAATATCGCGATCTTTCCCGAGGTGAACGATGAAATCCGTACAACTTTTCTGCTGGCACTTCATGGCGTACCCGTATCTCGCCAAAGATTTCGACGAGAAAGAATACACCGGTTGGGTGACGGTGCCGAACAGTTTGTGGGACAACAACAAGGCCCGCGGCCTATACCAGGAATATATCGATCAACTCGTTTACGCCGATGAGCTCGGCTTCGACGGCATGGTGCTAAACGAGCATCACCAAAATATTTACGGCCTGATGCCTTCGCCGAACATGATCGCCGCGGCGCTCACGCAAAATACCTCGCGCGGAAAAATTATCGTGCTCGGCAATCTCCTGCCGCTGCATTTGAATCCGATGCGCGTGGCAGAGGAATACGCCATGCTCGATCAGATGAGCAACGGCCGCCTGGTCGCCGGCTTCGCGCCCGGCGGTGGGCCGGAAACTTTTAATTATGACGTGCCGTCGGCGAACACTCGAGAGAAATTCTGGGAAGCGGCGGATTTGATCGTGCGCTCGTGGACCGAAGACGGACCCTTCGCGCATGAGGGCCGCTATTTTCCCCTGCGCTATGTGAATCTCTGGCCTAAGCCGCTGCAAAAACCTTTTCCCCCGGTATGGATTCCCGGCTCGCGCAGTCCTTCGACGATGACAGAAGTAGCGAAGCGCGGTTACTGCTATTTTCTTTCTTCGCGCAGCCACGGCGGCGAAACCCACCGCGCGCAACAGGAATTCGCCGCGGTGCTGGAAAAGCACGGCGACCCATATCATCCGTTCCGCTTCGGTATTTTAATGTCGACTTACGTCGCCGAGACCGATCAGCAAGCGCGCGAGGAATGCGAAGAAGGCGTTTGGTACTTTTTGAAAAATTGTCTTAAAGGTCACCTGCGCCGCGTCGGACGCCAGCTCACGTACGGCCCCGGAGTGCCGTACATCCCGGCCGCGGCGTGGCGCGAATACATGAAGGGTTACACGCCCGGGCGAAAGCTTTTGGGCGATGTGGAAAACTGGGAAGAGCTCGAAGCCTCGCAGTCGATCATCGTCGGCAGCCCCGAAACCGTCACCCGGCGCATTCAAAATTTGATCGAGAAAGCCAAAGTTGGAAATTTACTGATTCAGTTCCAGCTCGGCAACATGCCCGATCACCTGGCACGTAAAAGCATGAAGCTCTTCGCGGAAAAAGTCGCGCCCGCGCTGCGCCATGCATCCCTGAAACAGTTCACTGCGGAATATCCGGGAATCAACTTCGAACAATCAGCGGAGGCGGTCCATTGAGCGGTCGGATCATCGAGGTCAATCAGCGCAAAGTTCAAGTCCTGGAAAGTGGCAGCGGCGCGCCGCTGCTTTATCTGCACGGCTTCGCCGACGTTCACTCGGTGAAAGAAAGCTGGATGCCGTTTCATGAAACGCTCGCCCAACGTGCTCGCGTGATCGCGCCTGCTCACCCCGGCTGCGCCCAGACCGATGAGTATAAGGACATCGACGCCATCGAAGACGTGGTTTTTCATTACCTCGAAGTTCTCGATGCGTTGAAGTTGACTCGGTTCGATCTCGTCGGCAGCGGCGTCGGCGGTTGGATCGCCGCCGAGCTTGCGGTACGCCACCAGGAAAAGATCGGCAAGCTAGTTTTGCTCGGCGCATCCGGCTTGTTCGTCGAGGGCGCGCTGATCGGCGACGTTTTCATGATGGCCCAGCCTGAGTACGGGTCGAGCTATGCATCGTTGAGAGAAATGCTGTTCGCCAGCGCCGATCAAGAGAACGCGCTGGAAATGTTTCCCGACGGCAAGGGCGAGCTGGAAGATGAAGTGCGCCGCTACCAGATGCTGCGCCTGAGCTCGCGGATTGGTTTCAAGCCGCCCTACTTCTACAATCGCTCGCTGCGAAACAGGTTGCATAGAATCACGTCACCGACGCTGGTCATCTGGGGTGAAAAGGATCATTTCGTCCCGCGGTCACACGGTGAAACTTATGCGAATCTAATTTCATCTAGCGGCGAATTAAAGATCATCCCGGGCGCCGGCCACAGCATTCAGGTGGAAAAACCCCAGGAGACCGCGAAACTGGTGCTGGATTTCCTCGCGCAGTAGATAATTCCGCAGAAACTGTTCCGCTTTTATTTTCGCCGAGCTTATCTCGCCTTTCCTCTAAGCGTCGCGGGAGAATTTGTTGCCGACGACGCATTCAATCCCGAGATCTGCAGATTTCGCGGCGCTCCGTCCGCACTACGGCTGCTCCGCTGTGAGGTTTTGCAGGCATCGAAAAAAAACTTGCCACCCCTCTTGGTTCGGGTTTTTTCGCTTGTTAAAATTTTGCGTATGCCGTGAAGCGTCATATTGGAATTTTGACATGGCTAATAGGATCGATACGGCGTTCATCACCGGCACATTCGTGGCAAGCCGCCGCGAGCGTAGAGCGACTTGAGAAAATCTAAGGAGCCTCATGTGAAAACGCGCACGGATGAGCCGCGCGGCCCCGGCACATCCGCAGCGGGGCTTTGGCTGGAGCAGGAAAGGGGCGCTAGCTACCGCTAGCGATGGAGAACTTTTAACGTGCCCCATTCTAAAGATTTGAGAGCAATCGGCCAGTCGCTGGAATTGACACGCATTGATGTGTTCGAGCTGGAAAACCACGGCGAGTCCTACCTGGTCCGAAGCCACTCCATCACCCCTACCTCGCGTTGGATTATCAATAACAGCGTCATCGCAATGGCTTGGGATACGACCAAGAGTAGCTCTTTGAATGGCGGTGACGGTTGGTTGAGATATGAACCTCAGATCCTTTCCCGACTTGACGCCCAAGGACAGAAACAAAGACGCAGTCAGATTCCGGCACAAGCAAAACCGACCAGCAAACCTTCTCAGCAGCTGCGCGCTCTAGGCGAACATCTCGATAGAGTCGAAGCGAGTGCGTTTACGATTTCGTGGCACTACCCTTATTCGGTGACCGTCGAATACGAAACATCCGACGGCCAAAATGAACGGAGAACTTTTAGCTTTGCGAAACTCCAGGAGCTTGGCTCCTACATGAGGTTTCGCCGCTCCACCCGAAGCAGGTAGACGGCAACCCTTCTCTGGACAAGAAAAATTATTTGCCCCAAATCTTTTTCACGAACCCTTCTTCTTCCAATCGCCTGAGATAACGGTCGTTGACGTAGTTTTTCGCGTCGACGTTTTTCGCTTTCGGATTACTCTCGGCGATTTGATCGACGACCGCCTGCATCGCCACGACCGACGGATACGGCACCGGTTCGAGTTGCCTGACGAAATAGTCGTAGCCTTCCTGTACGGCCTTGAGATTTTGTACCCGGGTGAATTGCGCCAGCGCTTTGATCGAATAGTCTCTTTCCGTTTTCAGAATTTTGATCGCTTCCAGATAAGCGCGCAGGAAATTCATCACCTTCGTCTCCTGCTTGTCCAAGAAACGCTTGCTGCCAAGCAAGCCGGTGTTGAAAAATGGGACGTCCATTTTAACCGAGTCGGCGATGACGTTCAGCTTGAGCCTCTCTGCTTCGATGCCGAAGGGAGCATTGGCGACCGTGCCGTCGATGTTGCCGGACTTGATGGCGGCGATGCGCGCCGCCGACCCGCTTGAGCATAGCGCGCATGCCGAAATCGGCCGACGAACCGTAGCGGCTTACGCCGAATTTCTTTCCCTTGAGTTGTTCAACACTCTTGATGTCGGGCCGCGTGACCAGCTGATAATTGAGTTTGTCGAGCAATCCGGCGAAATAGACAATATCCGCGCCTTCAAGATTGGCTGCCACTCCCGGCGCGCCGCTCAGCTGGGACAAATCGAGATTGCCGGAGATCAGGACCTGAATGTTGGTGGAGCCGCCGGGAATATAAATCGTCTCGGTGACCAACCCGTATTTGGCGAACAGGCCGCGGTCTTTGCCGATATGCATGAGTCCTGATTGCAAACTGATCGAGCCCTGACCGACGCGAATCTTCTCCTGCGCTTGCGCGCTGTGAATCGCCATTCCAAAAGCCAACGCCACGATTAAAAATATTCTCTTCATGGCGCCCTACTATCATAACCGTAAGTGCGCCGCCATGGCGGATCCTCGAAACTCTTCTGCGACGAAAAACCGTTGCACGGTTTCGTTCGGTGTGACATGTTTTCGGCAGATCTCAGCAAGGAGGCCAATCATGGCGACCGTGATCATTAAAGCTCTTAAAAACGGGCCCTACGAAGTCAGCGGCGGCGCTCAGGTCTTGGATTACACGGGCAAGGAATACGCGGAGAGTCAGATCGATCCGCTCTACCTTTGCCGCTGTGGGCATTCAAAGACGAAGCCGTTCTGCGACAACAGCCACGAAGACATCGGGTTCAAGGCAGAAGAGACCGCGGGCTAAACACAACCCATTACTCCATTACTCCATCACTCCAAAGGGGCGGAGATGAATTGGAATAATGGCGTGTTGGAGTATTGCGAAGGAATAAGACCGGACTCTTCCATAGTCCGCGGAGGGGAAAACTATGCAAGGTAAAGTGGTCATCGTCACGGGCGGCGCCAAAGGCATCGGTCGGCACGCCGCGCATACGCTCGCTAAAGCAGGCGCAAATGTTGTAATCGCCGATGCCGACGCCGAGCGGATGCATAAAACGCTCGGCGAAATTCAGCAAATCAACCGTGAAGCCATCGCCGTGCCCACCGACGTGCGCGACGAGAAAGACGTCCGCCGGCTGGTTTATGACGTCGCCGACCGCTTCGGCCGGATCGATGCCTTGATCAACGACGCGGGCATCGTACCGCATTTCAACTGGGGCATTCCGCGCTGGCCGCGTGTGCGCTATTTGAGCAAAGACTTCTGGGACAGCGTCATTCAAACGAATCTCGGCGGCACTTTTCTGTG
>VBKX01000150.1:1253-2443 GCA_005879435.1 Deltaproteobacteria bacterium | reverse complement strand
CCTTTCTTATCTACCACAATCCGGTCAACCACAAAGTGAAAATTCCGGTCTCGGTGTTTCCCAGACTGGTCAAGTATCCAAACATAGTCGGCATGAAAGACAGCCACCGCGACACGCGCGAGTTTGTCCGGCTCATGGACATTATCCGCGGCAAAATCAGCGTCATGACCAATCAGGCGCAAATGTTTCCCTACTACCGGATGGGCGCGGCCGGCTGCTGGTCCATCGATGCGTGGATGGGGCCATGGCCGGTGCTCCATCTGCGAAATCTAGTGAGAGCGGGAAAAGACCAAGAAGCGTTGCAAGTCATCAGCGAAATCATGGCTGTGGCCGGCGGCGAACGGCCCGGAGGCAACGAAGGCGCGACGGCGAAGTTGCCCATTGAATTCGCCGGATACGTCAACCCAGGGCCGGCGCGGACGCCGATCATAAGATTTTCCGACACGACGATCGAGCGCGCAAAGAAAAAGGCCGAAGGTTGGAAAGCGCTCTGCGCGAAGTATCGGCCGTTGGTTGAAGCCGAACGAAATCAGGTTAAAGCAGCGTCGTAGAGAATCGGCGCTGGGGTTCAAGGTTCAATGTTCAAAGTTCAAGGTAAGAGACCGAGTCTGACGTTGAACTTTTGAACCTGGAACTTTGAACGAAAACTTGATCGGAGGACGTTGTGAGTTCCATGCCATTGATTCCTAAACAAGCGGCGATTGCCGTCGCCGATATGATCGACAATTGCGCTAAGGTCAAGGCTGGCATGAATGTGCTCGTCGTTGCCGCCAACGACGGTCTCGCCGGCGGCGTCAATATCGTCGATCGAGAAACTGTCGCGTGGTTGCACGCGGCGATCGTGCAGCGCGGCGCAGATGCTACGGTGGTTTGGTGCGACATTCCCAATCGTCCCATGGTTCTCTGGGGCGAGGATGCCGACCCGAGCAAAGCGTGGCGGGTGCCGCCGATTGTCGCTAACGCCATGCGCGCCGCCGACGTGGTGATCAGCAACGCCGTCGACCTCACCTACGAAGAGGAGTTGCGCGAGATCCCCGACATACTCGAAGAGCGCAATATCAAATATGCGCGCAACATGGCGACGACGGCTTCTTTGCTCGCGAGTAATTGGGGATTGACGCCGTACGAGCTGGTTTCCGAGATTCGCATTCAGGCCAATGCGCTCGCCAAGCCCGGCGCTAAGTGGCTGA
>VBKX01000150.1:0-1248 GCA_005879435.1 Deltaproteobacteria bacterium | reverse complement strand
TATCGCGACATCGGTGTCTATTGTCCGTTTCCCGAGGGCGTCTGGTCGTCGATACGCGCCCGCGACGCCGAGGGCGTCGGCATCATCAACGAGGTCGGTGTGATCTGGGCGCGCCACATCGGCGTGCCTTGTCTGTTCAAGCAGCCGGTCAAAGTTTTCATCGAAAGAGGCTACATCAAGAAGTTCGAAGGCGGCGATGAAGCCGAGACCCTGACGCGCTTTTACCAATTCATTGCCAAATATCTCGGCGAAGCGGCGTACGAGGTGCGCGGATTTCACGGCGGCGTGCATCCTTCGGCGACGCTCGAGCCGCACCAGTGTCCGAACACGCCGTACCGCCACTTCATCGAGCATCACCACTGGAGCAGCTTTCACTTTCATATGGGCAATAGCCGGCGCAGCAAGACGTTTCCGTACTTGCTGCATGTCTCGGCGGAACTCCGCGGCGGCGATCTGAAAATCGGCGATGATTACGTCTATAAAGGTGGAAAAATCACCACTGCAGATCATCCAAAGGTGCGTGCCATTGCCGAGAAATATAAAGACCGGCCGGGGTTGGAACCCGAAAGGTGGTTGCAGACGCCGAGGTAGGAAGAATGGGGTGATGGAGTATTGGAGTATTGGAGTAATGACGTAACTACGGGCTTGCCGGAGCGCGGAAATATTTGTTTCCGTACCGCGTGAACGTCGAGCAACCTGCCCTGTTTTAATTAGCCATGTGTTATCGCTATGCGATACTGATCGGCGCGTTTGTCGCGCTGCTGCCGCGCGCGGAGGCGTTTTATGCAGCCGCGCCTTTTTACGAGGGAAAAACCTTGACCATCATTCAAGGCCGCTCGGCCGGTGGCCTTGGCGACGTGCGAGTTCGCACGGCGATTCCTTACCTAAAAAAATATCTACCCGGTAATCCTCATATCATTTCGATTTACGTTGCCAGCGCCGGCGGCATCCAAGCCGGCAACATGATGGCGAAGACGATCAAAAACGATGGCCTGACCATCGCCAACATCGGCACGAGCATTTTCGTCAGAGCCGTGTCCAAAGATCTGACCGTGCAGTATCGCTTGAGCGACTTTACTTATCTCGGAGCTCCGAGTGTCGGCGGTCCTTATGCGCTTTTGATTCATCGCTTAGGCATCGACTCAGCGACCAAGCTCAAAGCTCATGGTAAGTTGCGATTCGCGGAGCGAAGCGTCGGTCACACCATGTACAATGTCGGGCGTATCATGGCCTACATGCTCGAGCTCA
>VBKX01000678.1 GCA_005879435.1 Deltaproteobacteria bacterium | reverse complement strand
CGACCAGACCGCGGATCGTCCCACCGGCCTCTTTCCGGGCGACGAAGTGATATGGAGTGACGGGATGGGGCACCACCCAAACGTGGACTTTAGCCCCCTGCGACGCGCTCACGATGGCCGAAGTCGCGCCGACGTTGAGGAGAACGTCGATGTCGTTGGAAAGCAGCGCCTTGGTGCCCACGACGTCGCCGCGGAACTCGACGATCTCTACATCCAAGCCGTATTTCTTGAAAAAGCCCTTCTCGACGGCGACGTAAGGCGTGATCGTGTCAAGGATCGGCGGGCTTGAGGCGGCCCCCATTTTGATCTTCACGTTTTGTGCTGCGGCGGGAGTCGTAAGCGCCAAAACCAGGACGGTAAAGGTGAGACAGCAGAGAGCAGCGAAGTCCTTCTTCATGATCGCTCCTTCGTTTACTTGTCGTGATTCGTGTCCGTGAAACTCCGAGGTGTCGTGTTTGTATTGGACGAGCACAAGCCGCCACCACGATTCGATTGCCCTATCACAGGCCCGATTTGAGATAGCCCTTTTCCAGATAGAACCGCTTCGCGCCCCGATGGAGCGGCACGTCGAACGGCGCCTCCGGATCGTTGGCGCAAAGCTGCGCCATATCGAGCGGCTTGAAATTGTCCGTCGGCATGAGCGCTTTGCGCGCCTCGATCGCTTCGCAAAGAGCGTAGGCGACATCTTCCGGCATGGCCGCGTTGACCACCATGGGCCAGCCGCTGAAATCCACCGTCGGCACGTCCGAGGGCAGCGCGGGAAACCGGGATTTGGGCAAAACCGACGCGCGATAACCTATCGCCGTCAATTTTTTTAGAATGGTTCCCTCCACCGGCAAGTAGCGAAACCCGGCATCGATGGCGCTCTGCCCCCAGCTCTTAATTCCCTCGTCGAACACCGCATTGATCGTGCCCTTCTCGAGAGCCTCGCGTCGGTCCGCGTGGCTGGGACGCGTAACCGACTGAATCTTCCCGCCCCATTGTCTTAGGTTCGCAAAGGTGAATCCCGCGGCTTTCATGACCGCCGTCACAGTGAACATCGTCGGGCTGTACTTGATCCACGCTTTGGAGATGGTTCCGGTCGAGACTCGGAGCGGGATGCGTTCCTTCCTGATCTGCGCCAGCGAGGTGATCCCAGTCGATTCGTGCACGGCAAATGCCATGACGTCGTAGGAAGGAAATACCGCAATAGTCCTGATCGGCTGCCGCTTGGCGAATAGCCCTTTGCCCCTGAAGGCCATGGTTGCGGCGACCGAAGGATTGATCCAGCCAAGCGAGAGCTTGCCACGGCTGACCGCCTGGAGCTCGCGAAAGCCATCCGCCGCAAACGAGAAAGAAACCCCTTTTTCACGCGTCGCCGTAAGCGCGAGCGTGAGCGAATAACCGACGCGCGATTCCGTCTGCATCGCCTGTTCGGCGGCGCGCTCCGTTTGAAAAGAGAGAGAGGTGTCGTAGAGAGCGGCGGCCAACTCCAGCAGTCCCCTGGTCCGCTGGATCTCCGCGCTGTAGCGATGCTTCACGGTGTTCATCTTGATCTCCTGTGCGAAAAAAAGTCCAGGCGAGCGATTCGCAATTAAGTCCAGCTCAAGTTCGCTCTCTGCCGCGCTGAAATGTACCCCAAATCGTCGGCCAGGCGCGATGGTTTGCTCATGATGAAGTTGGCGTGCCTCACCTCTGCAAGGAGTTATTTAAAACGCAAAACTCAAAAATTTTTTTTTCACGGCTCGTAAATCAACAGGTCCACCGGCTTTCCGCCAATCGGCATATCGGGACAGGCGCTGAAGGCGACGAGCAGATCCATCTCTGCTCTAAGATCCACGTAGCTGCCCGGTTTGGGGCGCACCGTCGTATGATCCATGCGGCCGGTCACACCGTCGATTTTCATGTGCTGATTGAGGTTGAATGGATTGGGTACATCTTCGGGAGCGATGCCGTACGGCGCCAAAGCCCGCGAAAGATTTTCGTAGCAGCCATGATCCGGAATCTCTTCGTCCTTATAATCTCTGTGGTAATAGTCTCTCAGCTTTCCCTCTTTTTTGGCGAGTTGAAAGCGGTAGCCGCTGCACATGCCTTTCTGCAAATCGTGAGTTCCCTCGCGATTGGTGTTCTCGACGATCGTCATCATGTGCTGGTTGTTGCGCCCCATCAGCTTGTCGCCGGTGGTGATGAAGAGCTTCATGTTATAGACTTTCGTTCGCGCCTGGTCGAAGCGCTCTTTGAGATTTTCCCGCCTCATGCACACGAAATCCACCGTGGTCGTCGCTAGGATCCGAATCACCTGGCCATTTTTCAAATCTCCGGCCCAGCCGGTATTATAAGGCACATGAGCCTCTTTTAGTTTTTTCATCACTCTATTTCCTCTCTATGAGCAATTAATAGAAATTTGCTTTTTAGAGCCCGCCCTTAAATACTGAAATCCCGCACCGTCAGCCGCACGCGAGCCATCCATCATAACTCGGGACCGAGTTCGATAAAGGAAAACAGTGCGCCGATGCCCATTCAGAGGCGGAGAGTATTCGATCATAATCTTATATGTCAACTTGAATCATCGGCAGGGAGAAAATCGTAAAAATAGGGTACTGACCCATAACGGATCGACACGAACAGTTCCCGACCGACTCCTAGTTGTATTCAACATTTTGAACGGAGCGTAGCGATCTAAATGCCGCTCGTGGTGAGCTGGTCGACCTATTGGAACGAGCTTAAGTCCTACGTTTGAACCTTGCTTCATGGGTCCGACCCAGAACTCGCGGCCTTGCCGTCAAAAAAAATAGCTTCCCTGTGCGGGCCAACTTTTGATACTAATCAGCAATACGGGTTAAATCGGCAAAGACCCGGGAAATGCGCACCC
>VBKX01000143.1 GCA_005879435.1 Deltaproteobacteria bacterium | reverse complement strand
TATCTCATCCGGCATGGACTCATGATGAGTTACGAATCGCCGGAAAGACTGCGCTTCGATCCGGCGTTCAAAGACCGGCAAGGTTATTGGACTGCCTTCTACGTCAATCCAGAAGTTATGGCTTATAACACCAGGATGGTTGCTTCGAGCGCGGCGCCGAAGACGTATCAAGATCTCTTGGCCTCACGCTGGAAAGGGTCTCTGGTGTTGGAGCAAACCGCCGTGGAGTGGTTCGCCACGCTGATGCAACACTGGGGCGAAGACAAAGGTCTCGCCTTGAAAACTCTGAACGGTAACACGCTGATCACGCAACTCGTCGCTGCCGGCGAGCACGCTATCGCAGTTTCGCTAAACGGTCCGCGCGTGGAACTCACCAAGCGGCGCGGCGCGCCGATTGAATGGGTTGCTCTCGATCCGACATTGGTGGACGTCGTTACGATGGGAATCGCCGCGAAGGCGCCGCATCCCAATGCGGCCAAGCTGTACCTGAATTTTGTCTTGTCGAAGGAAGTTCAAGAGGGTTTGCTCGAGGAACAACTTGTCAAACCTTCGGGACGAACCGACGTCAAATCCGCCTTTATGACTAAGATCCGAAACTCGAAGGTTCAAATGATTTCCGTCGATGAATCCCTCGGCGAGCGCTGGGAGCTCTACGAGAAACTCTTTCAGAATGTTTTTAAAGTACCATAATCACAGCGCCGTCGTGCTCGCGGGCGGCTTGCGATGATGCGTCGCCTGCTCGTAGGCGTAGGCGAACTTGATCAGGTTGCCGTCGTCGTAGGGGCTGCCGATGAAGCAAACGCCTGCCGGCAGATTGTCCCGTGTGAAGCCGGCGGGAACGACGATGGTCGGTGTGTAGACCAAAAAAGTATTCAAGTGCGGCGCGCCTTTTTGGTCGACGAACGGCGGCGCGATGCCATCTTTGATCAGTGTCGGCTGGTGTTCCACGGCTTTGTGTGCGATGGCGTCAAGTTTGTGATCGGCCATCACCTTCAAGAGAGTGGTCATCAACTCGTCCTGTGCTTTGAGACTTTCGTAATGTTTCGCGGCGTCGGGCTTTCGCTTGAAGCGATCCTGAGAGTGCTTGACGACTTTAGCAAAGTCCGGCGAGGCGATGGCTTCTTCCGGGGTTTTGAACGGTGGCTTGGCGCTCCGGCCGTAGTAATTTTTAAACGATGCTTCAGTATCTCCTGGCCCGCCCGATCGTTTGGCGAGGAGCTCTTTGATTTTCGGAATCACAATCGGATCGACGATCTCGGCGCCGGCGGCGTTCAATTCCCCGACGGCCCGGTCAAAAACTTCGGAGATCTTTTTGAAATCTTCCGAATCGGGCTCGGAATTGAGACCGATCGGCTCGCGCAGAATGCCGATGCGCGCGCCTTTGAGTCCGTCTTTGTGCAAAAAGTTTGCAAAGGTATCCGGGGTATGTCCGACGCCGCGGGCGGTAATCGGGTCTTCCGGATCATAGCCGACCATGACATCGAGCAACGTCGATAGATCTTTGACCGTGCGCGCCATCGGACCGAGCGAGCCGAATATTTCCGGCCAGCAACCATAAACTCCGCCGCGGCTGACGAGACCCGCGGACGGGCGCATGCCGGCGATGCAATTCCAAGTCGACGGCCGGCGGATCGATGCCAATCCTTCCTGGCCGATGGCCACCGTCGAGAAATTCGCTGACACGGATGCCGCGGAACCGCCGGAAGAGCCGCCGACGGTGCGGTCGATATCGTAGGGATTGCGCGTCGAGCCGAAGAGCGAGCCGTGCGTGTCGCCGCCGCCGAGCTCGCCGAGCGTCGCTTTGCCTAAAATGATCGCTCCAGCTTTGCGCACTTTCTCCGCGACGAATGAGTCGCGATCCGGAAAGTAATCTTTAAACAGCAGTGAACCGAGCGTTGTCGGCATGCCTTTGACATCGGCCTGATCCTTGACGATCACCGGAATACCGTGCAACGGGCCGACCGGGCCGGATGCCTTGTACGCGGCGTCAAGGCGATCGGCTTCTTTAAGCGCTTCGGCGTTGATCGTGATGAGCGCGTTGATGTTCGGGCCCTTCTTATCGAACATTTCGATGCGCTCGAGATACATTTGAATTAACCGGCGACAGGTGAGCTGCCCGGACTTATAGGCGGCGTGGATATCGTCGATGGTCGTTTCGAGAACATTGAACGACGTGATTGAAGCCATGGAAACTCCTTCTTTCGATAGTTGAATGCTTGGGCACTTTAGCGAGTTACAGCGGCAACCGCGAAGAACTTAGCTCTTT
>VBKX01000142.1 GCA_005879435.1 Deltaproteobacteria bacterium | reverse complement strand
CCTGCGCGCAAGGCTACTTCCCTCCATTCCAACCCAAGAAAGGCGCTGCAACCGACAATCGGTATGCCGGCAGTTCTCTGGTCTTTACATATCGCTTTAGCTGCGTCTGCACCTGTCATATCGGGAGGGTCGGAAGGGGCTAATCTAGGCGAAGTGCTGACATGAACGCAAGCCCGAATGTAACTATGAAACGACTGTAACTGTTCGCACCCATCCTTTTTACGTCGGTGCTCTCCTTCTACAAACGTCGACCCCTGTGCCAAGTTCACTGTGGACTTCAATTCTGCCATCCAATAACTTTACAAAGTTCTTCACAATACAGGACCCCAACCGACCCACCACCATTGAAGGTGGAACGTTTCGCGCTGCAGATTCATCGGGAACCAATTAGTAAGGGTCGATGCGTCTGGTCTGTCAGTGATCAGTGTATTTTTTAGGGACTGGAATACCGTAACGGAATGTGGTGGATCGTCGGAATCGCGAATGCGAACCGAGTTCCTGGAGTTTATCAGTAGTAAACGTTCGGGAATCACTTTGGCCATTCAGTGACTGAAAATCGACAGAAACTGAAGTAGAGGTCCAGGAAATATGAAAGTCGATTACTTGAGTTTGGTCGAGATGATCGCCCAGGGCGCGTAAAAGTTGAGATGGCCTACCATACGTCTGCTTCGGTGGAGAAGAATCAAGTCGCCTTTGCTTCCGCGCCTGGTGATCAAGTCGTGAAATATCGGTTGGGCTGAAGCGCACCGACCGACTGACTGGTGATTGGCGACTGTTCTCGTCAGAAAAATTGTGAGGACTAAGGGCGTGGCGCAAAATCCATTCGCCTGTATTAGTCAGGGAATCGCTCCTCAAGACATAATTGGGGCCATCCGTCTCCAGCTCGAAAGCCAGAAGCTTCGCGACTTCCAACGACTGCCCAATTACCCTTAGCGATTTAGCGTGAGCCATTCGATTACACGAATGTCGGTCAATATCCCAAGACCAGATCGGTCACATGCCTATGCGGTCGCGTCACGACCGTCACGGCTTTGAGTTCCCGAATAGAAATTTCGCGCAAGCGCTGTGCGGAGCAACGAAATTCGCTTCTCGACTAGTCGGAGAAATCCAGCTCGAAACTGTACCCGCCCCTTACTCTTGTCGTCTGGTACAAACTTATTAACGCGGTCTATCACATCGATTACGAACCGGCCCAAGAACGACTTTGAGCATTTCTCTGGGATAAGGTCGGGGTCTGTCTCAGCTACGGTCCAAACCAACACCGCGAACCAACCGAGTACGGTCCAGCCCAAAAAGAGGTTCACCCAGAAAATACTAATTTCGTGCTTAGCCTTGCGCCGATTGGCCACAATCGCGGGCAGAAAATAAACCGCGATGCCCAAGGCGATGAGAACAAAAGACCATGCCGGCTCGATGAGAGAAAATAGCAACTCCACGAGCGAAGATCCTCTGGGTGTAGAGTTGTGCACAAATGACCCGATGAGTCAAGAAAATGCCAAGATCCGCCAAATTATTCTTTTAATTCCGCTGTTTTAGGGTGCTTTGCAGTTTGCTGCTCAACGTTAGGTCTTAGGGTTGGTCAACAGGCAGACAGCAACAGCAAACTGCGCTGCATTAACAAGTGACCGTCGATACGATGCAAAGTCTTTCGGCATTCAGGCAGGACGTAAGTGCGGTAGCGATGCGCGGGCAACTCCGCCACTGATATCTCCAACGATGCTCGGTTCGAGTATCGCGGCCAGATCGGGACAGTCCTCGCACTCGCTGGTCGTATTGTTTCTGATCTGCCTCCTGCAAAAATCCTTTGGATGACGTGGATTTTGACCTGAGGAAATAATTCTGTAAGCGAGCAACACACTCACGCTTAATGCCGGGACAAATTGATCCGCTCGCTCAACCGATCTTCGCCTCGGAGCGGCCATGTTCCGAGCGGAAGAACGATGTACGGTTTAAAACCTTTTCTTGGAACTCTTCGAGATAGAGATAGATCGCCGGGGTGATAAATAGGGTGATGAATTGCGACACGATCAGCCCGCCGACGATGACCAAACCGAGCGGTCGGCGCGATGCGCCATCCGCGCCAAAACCGAGGGCTATCGGCAGCGCGCCGAACACCGCGGCGAGCGTAGTCATGAGAATCGGCCGGAACCGGTCCATACTCGCGTCGTGAATGGCTTTCTCCGCCGGCTCGCCGACGTCGACCCGCTGTAGTGCAAAGTCAACGATCATGATGCCGTTCTTTTTGACGATGCCCATCAGCATGAACATGCCGACGAAGGCGTAGAGTGAAGCTTGCTCACCGAATAAATAAAGCGTCGCCAGGCCGCCGACCAGAGCCGTCGGGAGTGTCGACAGCACCGTCAATGGATGCAGATAGCTTTCATAGAGAATAGCCAGGATCACGTACATGACGAACACCGCTAATGCCATGAGGACGGTCAAATCCCGCACCGTGTCGCGAAACGTCAGTGCTTCGCCCTGCAGGCTGGCGCGCAATGTGGACGCCACAATTTCATTGGCCGCCTTTGCGATAAAGTCGGTGGCATCGCCGATGGCGACGCCGGGTTTGAGGTTGAAGTTCAGAGTCACGCTGGTGAATTGATTAAGATGATTTACCGCCTGCGGCCCGATCGTCGATTTCCAAGTTACCACGGAGTTAAGCGGCACCAGGCGCTTGCCGTCGTCCGACCTAATATAAAGCAACGATAGATCGTCGGAATTTTCGCGCGCGCTGTCCTCCGCCTCGAGAATTACTTGATACTGGTCGGTGGGCTTCTTGATCAAGTAAAGATAGTTTTGCGAATAGGCGTTGCGCATCAGCGTTAAGATTCGCGCTTCGGAAACACCTTTGATTTTCGCCTGCTCGCGGCGAATCTCGATGTCGAGATTCGGCGTGTTGTTATAATAATCCGAGGACACCGTGAGGAATCCCGGGTACTCCTGCAGTTTCGTCAGAAGTTTGGCGGCGGCGTCATAGACTTGCTCCGGGTTCACGCCGGAGATCGAGAAAGCATATTGCCCCTGATTCTGATTGGTCGCGCCGGTGCTGATCTCGAGCACGGGAAACGGCCGCAAGAACGCCATCACGCCAGGGATCGAGGCCAAGTTGCCCATCAACTTCGCCACTTCTTCTTGGATCGGCGGGCGCTCCCCAGGCTGCTTGAGAAACGTGAACATGATGCCCTGGTTCGACGCGATGAATTGACTTAGCCCCGTGACTTCGATGGAGGCCAAAACGTTGGGGTTTTTCAGAAGCACTTCATCGACCCGTTCCTGAATCGCGTACATTTGCTCGGGTGAAGATCCCTCGCGAGCAATGAATACGCCGGTAACCACACTGCTATCCCCCGGCGGCAAGAAGGCCTTGGGCACAACGATAAAAAACCAAACTGTGCCGGCGAGGCAAACCACCCAAATGAGCGCGGAGATCCAGCGGTTGACCAGAAACCATGACAAATAACTTCCGTACCCTGCCAGAACGCGTTTTTCCATCCCGCCGACAACCCGCTCCATCCACGTGCGCTTCGAGCCTTCGCCGCGCTCCTGTAGCAACCGCGCACACATTAGTGGCGTGAGGGTCAGTGACACCAAACCGGAAGCGAGGATCGCGACCACGATCGTAATTGCGAACTCGCGGAAGATGCGGCCCACCAATCCGGACATGAAAACCAACGGAATAAAAACTGCTGCCAGCGAGATCGTCATCGACAGAATCGTGAAGCTAATCTCTTTGGCGCTCTGTAGCGTCGCGTCCAGAGCGCGTTCACCGCGCTCCATGCGGCGCACCGTGTTTTCCAAGAAAACGATTGCGTCGTCCACCAGAAAGCCGATCGCCAGAGTCAGCGCCATCAGTGAAAGGTTATCCAGGCTGTATCCCAAGAGCTGCATCGCGATAATCGTCAGCAACAACGAAATCGGCAGCGCCATCGCGGGTATGAGCGTGTCGGTCGCTCGGCCGAGAAAAAGAAATATGACGAGCACCACCAGGACAAACGCGATGCCAAGCGTCACTTGAACGTCGTTGACCGAATTGACGATGCCGCGCGAACGGTCGTAAAGCGGTGTGATGCGCACCGATCCCGGCAACTCGGCGCTGACTGCCGGCAACAACGCGCGGATGCTATTGGCAACCTCCACCGCATTGGCGCCAGCCTGGCGAAAGATCGCTAAGACGACGGTGGCCCCGGGCACAGGATAGCCGCGTGCCCAAAAGCGCATGTTCAGCCGTTCGTCCTGCACCGATTCGCGCACCTTGGCGACGTCGCGCAGATAAATCGGCGCGCCGTTTGCCGAGCCGACGATCAAATTGCTGTATCCTTGCGCGCTATCGAGCTGCCCTTGGGGTCGCAGCAACATTGTGCCGCTCGCGGCGTCGAATTGCCCGGCACCGGTATAGCTCGTGCCGTTTTTTATCGCCGTCGACAGGTCGTCGATTGAGATTCCGCGCGCCCACGTCGCGGAAGGATCGGCCTTGATCCGAATCGCCGACTTGGTGCCGAAGACCGATACCCTCGACACGCCCGGTAATATGCTGATGCGTTGGCCGATCTGCGTACTGCCGTAATCGTAGAGCTGACCGCGCGTGACCGAGTCGCTGGTCAGCGCGATGTACATGATCGGCTGATCGTTGGGATTGGTCTTGGAAAAAGTCGGCGGCGAAGGCAAATCCACGGGCAGGCTGCCGGTGGCCTGCGATATCGCCGTCTGCACGTCGGTGGCCGCGGCGTCGATGCTTTTGTTGAGCACGAACTGGAGTGTGAGGCTGGTGTGTCCTTGCGTGCTCTTAGACGTCACCAGCTCGAGGCCGTTGATCTGCATGAACTGGCGCTCCAGCGGCGTTGCGATGTTGTTGGCTACGGTCTCGGGACTGGCGCCGGGATAATCGGCTTGGACCTGAATGACAGGATAGTCCACCGCCGGCAAATCGTTTACCGGCAAGCGAAAGTAACTCAGTATTCCGAACAGAATCACCGACAGGGTCAAGACCGAAGTCATGACGGGTCGGCGCACAAACGGTTCGGAAAAATTCACGACTTTGCCGCCGGATTTCCGGACGACGGCGTTTTTCCGGAATCGGCGCCCTGCACAATCCGCACTTTGCCGCCGGGCGTCACGCCGAGTTGGCCGGTCACGACGATCCGTTCGTAGGCTTTGAGGCCATTTTCGATAACGACGAACTCACCCTGCCGTTGCCCCAGTTTCACCGGTCGCAGTTCGGCACTCGAGTCCGGCTTAATGACATAGACAAATGAACCCTTGGCGGATAGTTGCGGCGCGCCGGCCGGAACCAACACGGCGTCGCGCTGGGTTTGCAAGATGAGACGAACCTTAGCGAAGCGGCCCGGCCAGAAACGGCGGTCGCCGTTGGGTAGAGTCGCCCGAAGCTTCACGGTACCGGTCCCCTCCTGAACGGAGTTGTCAAGAAACGTGAGCTTGCCCTCGCGCGTCTCAGTGCCGTCATCGGGAAGCCACACTTGTACTCTTAAGGCCTGCTTCTCCATATTGCGCTGCACGGCGCCAAGGTCGCTCTCGGTTACCGTGAAATCGGCATAGATAGGATCCAGTCGCTGAATCACCAAGAGCGAACCGTTGTTGGCCGACACGACGTTGCCCGCATCGACCGTGCGCTGGCCGGCGCGGCCGTTGATCGGTGAGAGAATGGTGCAGTACTCCAGATTCAGCCGTGCGTTCTCAACCGCCGCGCGACTTTGTTGAACTGTCGCCTGCGACGTTTCCACGGCGCTCTTCTTGGCGTCGTAATCTTGTCGCGACACCGCGCGCGGATCGCTGACCTTTTCTACGCGATCGAAATTTACTTTAGCGAGATTGAGCGCGGCCTCGGCCTGAGCGAGGTTGCCCTCGGCTTGGTTCAGCTGCGCTTGATAGGGACGGGGGTCGATGGTGAAAAGCACATCGCCGCGTTTTAGATCCGCACCGTCGGTGAAATGAATTTGCGTGATCCGCCCGGAGACTTGCGGCTGGATCGAGACCACCTCGCGGGCGACGGTCTTGCCGACGGCCTCGATATAGACGGGAACGTCCTGGGCGACCGCAGCCGCGATCGTGACCGGGGCCGGCGGTCGTTCAAACGTTGCTTGCGATTTTTCGCCGCATCCCGCCGTCAGGCAAGCAACGAGTAGGGCAACCCCAAGCAGTGCGCGTTTGGCGCCACGCCAGGTCCGTCTCCCGGCTGTCACTAAGACCTCGAACTCAAGCCACTAGGCGTTGATCGACGTCGGCGGCTCCCTGAGATTTTTTGTGCGTTGACTTGCGCACTTGCGCTTCCCACTGGCGCAATCCGCGGCGAATATAATCGGGCTCCAGATTGAGCAACGTGCAGATGGAAATGAACGAGCAGAACCAATCCGCGTCATCGCTAAAAAGCCAATCACGCGCTTCCTCAAATAACGTCCGCCTCTTTCCCCCGGCCGCGTACATGTCTTCCTGGTAACAACGGATGCCGTCTTCCAGCACCGCGAGCAAGAGCGTTCGCTCCGCTTCGAGCGGAAGTTTCCGGCGAAAGTTCGCGGCATAATCTTCCCCTAACAAAGTGTCAGGTTGGAATAACGAACCGATTCTTTCATCCATACCGGCAGTTCGTTGCGCCGGGCCATTGTCATTCGCACCCTTCAGTATCATCGCTCCTCCGTATCAATTTAAATGAACAAATAAATAAATAAAAAAATGACGAGTGAATCTTTACTCACTCGCACACAAAGAAACTAGCTGGCCAGCAAGAGCAATGCCTTGGGACTATAATAGCGCCGCACGGCTTCTTCTTTAATGCCGATTCCCAAAAGTCCAAACCAGGTCGCTTGCGACACCAGCTCTTCCCGCGAGACCTTGTAATTAACCGCCGGAATTTTCGGCTGGAGGTGCAGCATCAATGAAAACGCAACATGTTGAACCATCCAAACGCAAAGGTCGCGTCGTATCGGCACCTCGTGCATTTCCCCCGCCTTTGCAGCCGCATGCAAACAGGCGTCGAATTTTTTCAGCCACGCCGCCGCCAGCTTCTTATGCATCAGCCTAACGAACTCGCCGTCCCCTAGCAAGCTGCGTACTAATAAAGAATTCAGAGCCGCCCGATGCGTGTCCCCGGGGCGGCCGAGCACATAGTGCGAGATCATGAAATGAACCATCACGACCAGCGTCGATGTCGACGCCTCGAGCTCCAGAATCCGGCTCGCTTCGGCGAACGTCGGCCCCTTGGCACAGCCGTGGAGCATGGCCGCGTATAGGGATTCTTTGCTCGGAAAATGCTTGTAAAGCAGCGCTTCGGAAACGCCGGCTGCTTTGGCTAGCTCCCGGGTCGTGGTTCCATCGAACCCCTTCTCGGCAAAAACGTCCTGCACCGCCGCGACGATCGCTTCCTTGCGCGCTTCTGCGGACAATCGAGGTACGTTTGCTGCCATCGTAGGTTAGTTAGCATTTACTCACCAAAGTTGTCAAGGGCAATTTACCATATTTCAGCAGTACAGCGTGGCGGACCGCCGAACTCCTGCTTGCCGAGAGACCCGCCATCGTCCGCCTCTTGGTTTGGCGCTACGAACGAAGCAGATCCCGCCATCTTTCTTGGCACGTGACCGCAACGCGCAG
>VBKX01000141.1:7445-8604 GCA_005879435.1 Deltaproteobacteria bacterium | reverse complement strand
GATTGCTGGCTGGATTATGAACCGCGCTCGCTCCCGAGGAAGCCATAAGATCCATTTCCTTCTCATTCAGCCAGACACAGTGAGCCGCCGAAAGCCGTCGGGAAAGAACGCCGAGCTTATGCAGCCGTGTGCCTACCCCATCCCTATATAACTTGTGGGCTCCCCACCGTTGCAGCCTGGTTTCAAGCAGATGCATGTGAATCCCGAGGTCATATCGCTCAGCCATGTCAACGACCTCACGCAAAAGGGAATCGCTACAATTGAACGGCGACGATGGACCCAGCATCAGGTCGGAAGTCGCTGAAGATTTTCTTACGTAGTGTAAGACCGGAAGAACCTGATCTTGCCAGCGGTCACCGCCTGCCGGCTGAGAAAGTCGAGATCTGGAAGACTTGTCGGAGATCATTCGAACGAAATCCTGATCAACCAGAGAGGGAGTTAACACCCCTCGAATACCCGTGGTCTCGAACGCGGCGAGGATCGCCTTCATCTTAGTTTCCGAAAGTCCAGGGCGCGTGGAAAAATGATCTGCCACCGCCGTGACACCATTCTTTAACCATGTCCTCGGTCCGCACCCGGTATCCACGCCAGATTTCCATCCTAGCGTTGTCGCGGAGGCTCCTTTGCAAAATTTCCGTCAGGTGGGAGTGAGTGTTCACCAGTCCCGGCATGACGATCTTCCCCGAACAGTCGATGCGCTTGGATATGCTAGCATCATCTGTCCTGATCCGCTTCCCGATCTCGGCTATCGATCCTCCGTCGATCAAAATCTGCTGTCCCTCCAGAATCGGCCGCTGCTTTTCTAACGTCACGACTAGAGCATTTTCACAAAGAATCGCCATGCGTCTTTACACCCGATATGGTTATTTGGGAGCCAAATTATTCCGGTTGCATTGAGTTTCTCTAGAGCCTAAAAGAAGGCTCTCGCCTCGGACCACGATTTTCTGCCTCAGGCAATCTCAGTGTGAAAGATGGATATTTTTTCTGTGGCCTCGACATACCTCACGAATCGTGTGAGCGCCTCCCGCGGAGGTATTCTTTTTCGCGGCCCCGGAACTTTAGAGAGCTCCACTTTCTCCACGATGAACGCCAATCCCGGTGTCGTTAGCGCTGCCCGCGCGAGTTTCTGAAACGACTCCAGGTCGCTCACAGTTTGAGC
>VBKX01000141.1:4676-7397 GCA_005879435.1 Deltaproteobacteria bacterium | reverse complement strand
TTATCGAAGACGAAGATTTTGAGATTGGGCGGCGGATACGATGCAAGGGTGGTCAAAGCCGAAAGCAGCATAAGCACGCTGCCATCGGTATCGAGAACGATGACCTCACGATGAGGCAGAGCCGTCGCTAGCCCCGAGGCAACCGGGATGTGGTGGCCCATGCCGGAGTCAAAAAAGTTACCGTCGCGGGGACATTGATCGGCCCATTCCTCGGCCACACGGCCCAGAGACAGAACAACGAATTGGTCTTTGATGAAAGGAAGCAGAGCTTTAATGCAGTCTACACTGTACATCTGTTTACTCCTGTTTCGAGTGCAATTGCACGGATCTTTAACCGGTGACAGCAGCGGAGGGGCGAAGCCGTCGTCCCAGAGCGTGTGTTCGAAGCGTTTTCAGAAGGCTGCTAAAGATCCTCCACACAAACTTCGGCGCCCATGATGAGAGCGACATGATAGTTGGTGGCGCTCAATGTCGTGAGGCAGCGCCGGATTCCCTGACGGATCTGCCCCTCGTCCCTCACGATGAGATAGGGTATCTGTAGCGCTTCAAGGACCGGCAGCATGGTTTTGCCATGGGCGACAGCGTAGGTTGGTTTGTCACCGATGTCGCCGCGATAGGGTATGATCATGAAGCACGGCAGTCCCACACTCATGCCCAAGCGGGCGAGTTGATCGCACGCCATTCTGACCCCGGTATTCTCCATCAGCATGACCGCCTTCATACCGCCCAACCAAGCCCCGCAGCACAGACCTACGCCCACCCCTTCGTTGGAGACTGGCCGAGTAATAAAATCCGGGTCATCGAGAAAACGGAAATAAATTTTCTTAAACCAGCTATCCGGCAAGTAAGAGACAAATTTTACCCCGGCCTCTTTCAAACTGTCGACAACCTCATGTACCACACTATCCTTCACAGGTTCTTCCTTTCTCGTTTGTTGTTCAGGATCCCAGCTCTCTAGCAAAAGAAAAATCAACCAGCCGATTAGGATCGGGCGGCTTGCTTGTCAACCCGCGCTCCACCGCACTATCAACGACAAGTTTGATCTTGTCTCTATCGACAACTCCGCTCGTGCTTAATGACGGCATCAGCCTGCGGTAAAATTCTTCGGCAGACGCCCTATCGAGCTTGAAAAGGGTGCCGATATAGTCGACGACGTCGTCCCTATTCTGGGGATTCTTTATGGCTCTTGAAGCTCCGACAACAGCGCGAACGACTTTCCTGACTTCCGCCGGATCTTCACTGATTCTGCTTACGGTAGTGCTGACCCCGCCCATGGGCGCCCGGTAGACTGAGCTGCAGCCAGGATGTCGCCCGGCGCGGCAATAGCCGCCGCATCGATTGCGCTCTTTTTCAGTGCGGCAATGCGAGTCAGAGTGTTGCCTATTGCCAGGAACGTAACGTCTTTCGGGTTGAGCCCAAAATACTTGAGGACATAGACGGCGCCGCTGTAAATTGTGCCCCCGAATGAACTCACACCGATTTTTAATCCTCGTAATTCGGCTACCTGATTGATGCTTTTGGGCACCACCAGGCCCCACACAGGCTGCTCGTTGGCTACGGCAACCAATCGGAACGGCATGCCTATCAGGGTCGCTTCGACAGCAGAGGTGCTGAACGTCGTGTAGCCAAGCTCGCCGGCAAAAAGTGGGGCCAGGATCGCTTCCTCTTTGACAATGATCATTTTGGGATCCAGACCCTCCCTTTCAAAAAACCTGCGATCCTTGGCGTAATAGATTGAAAAGTTAGTAGAGGTAACGTCGCTCGTGCCGATGCGGATTTCCTTGAGCGCCTGGGCTTTGGCGGGTGGGAAATCGGTCAAAGATAAAAGGAGAATGCCTAGGATAGAAATCCAGTTGACCGCAGAGTCTTTTTTCTTCAACGCTCTGAACGTAATCCCTCCTCTAATGGGAGCCAGATTGTCGCGGGTAAACTTCTTTCGCTTCTCTGAACGGCGAAGTACTTACTCACTACCTCATCATTTCCCACTTCGTCAAACAATTCTTGCTTTCATTATAAAAATTTTAAACGCGGTCCAGGGACTTTGGGTTGACAGCTTTCCTGACCGAATGTAGAAACACAATTTTCACAGGAAGGAGGGTGAAACCCCATGAAAGACGCGGTAAATCTGAGCGACCATGAGATCGATCTGGTAACGAAGCAAGCAGAAGAGGCCGCGCTGTTATTTCAGCCGCTGTTCGAAGTGGATGTCACAGGCGTAACGCCGCTCACGAAAATCGACAAGAGGAATAAGAATACCGTCGCGGGCAAGAAGGGAAAAAAATGAAGGCATTCGACCTGGAAGGACTGACAATCAGCGAGATCGCTCCGCTGATCCGGAAGAAACAAATATCTCCGCTAGAGCTTACCCAGCGTTATCTTGAAAGAATCAAAAGATTGAACCCCCGGCTCAACGCGTACCTCGCGATGACGGAAGAGGGGGCCCTTGCCGCGGCTAGAAGAGTCGAGCGGGAAATCAGCAAGGGAAATTACCGCGGGCCGTTGCACGGTATTCCGTTTTCCATCAAGGACAATATCGCCCTCAAAGGGGTAACGACAACAGCCGGATCGAAGATCCTGTCGGATTGGGTGCCGGACTTCGATGCGACCGTGGACGAGAGACTTAAGGAAGCCGGGGCCGTCATTCTGGGCAAAACCAACATGCACGAGTGGGCCAAAGGCAGCAATAGCATCAATCCGTTTTACGGCACGTCTCATAACCCT
>VBKX01000141.1:0-4663 GCA_005879435.1 Deltaproteobacteria bacterium | reverse complement strand
TCGAGTGGCGGTTCCGCTGTCGCTGTCGCGGCCAGCCTTTGCCTCGCATCTCTGGGCACCGACAGCGCCGGATCAGTCAGAAATCCCGCATCTTTGTGCGGGGTGGTGGGGCTCAAGCCGACTCTAGGCAGGGTGAGTTCGTTCGGCGGCGTCGCCGGAACTGGCGGTTACACGGTCAATCACTTCGGGGTATTAACCAGAACCGTCAAGGACTGCTCCCTCGTTCTGGGACATATCGCGGGATACGACCCGAAGGATCCACTGAGCTCAGATGAGCCGGTCCCGAATTACACAAAGCTGATCGGAAGGCCGGGGAAAGGAATGAAAGTCGGTATCATCAAGGGATACTTCGAACAATCTTTGGTCGGCGAAGTGCGGATCGCATTCGAGGAAGCCTTAAGAATGCTAAAAAAGTTCGGCATGAAAATCCAGGAAGTCACTATTCCCCATATGGATTTAGTTCCGGCACTGCAAGCTGCGAGCACGCGACCGGAATCCAATTCCGATCATGATCACTATCTGAGAACGCGGCCCCGTGATTACAGTCCGGGACTGCTTTACAGTCTCATCGCTGGTCTTTTGATTCCCGCTCCTGTTTATGTAACGGCCCAGCGAGTCAGACGACTCCTCTGCCAAGAGTTCGACACTGCCTTCGAGAGCGTGGAAGTGATCGTCGCGCCGACCCTATTCAGCACCGCCCCTACCATCGAGGAGTGCAACTGCGGCTATATCGAAGTCGACGGCAAGAGAATCGAACTCCAGGATCGAGCGGGAAATTTTTTAACCCGGTACACAATCCCTTTCAACGTGACTGGGCTTCCGACCATCAGCATTTGCTGCGGTTTCTCGTCTTCGGGTTTGCCGATCGGCATGCAGATTTCCACGCCGCCCTTCCAGGAGGGCAAGCTTTTTCAAGTGGCGCACGCGTACGAGCGGGCCGCTGAATGGCATAAAAGAACCCCACAACTGTAGCGGTGTTTTCTCGCTAATGACCTAGCGCAGTGAGTACAAACCTGACTCTTACCGTCTAGCTCGAATTACTGAGCGTCAGGTCCCGCCGGTGTCTTGTTGCTGTTTCTCCACGAAGTCAGTATCCACCAGCGCCGCGCACGAGGGGCAATATAATTGCCGCAGCAGATACTGGCCGTCCAAAAGGGACATGAGATCGCCCGCATTGTGCGATGGCAATAAGCGACTCTTACAGAACTCCCGCCAATCTTGGTCGGCGCGGCAGTATTGAAAGCCACACCTGCGACAACAAATCGTGTCCGTACCGCTTGCGTCGCTGATTTCGATATTTTCTCGCAAGGGATGTCTCATATTTTCTCCTGCAACCGTTCCTTGCGCAGACCGGCACGCAATTTTTCCGTCGCGCCCAAATTCAACGCTGGCTCATCGCCATCGATCGCGACGCCGTAAATGTCTCGCACTTCCTGCCGTGAGACGACACCATCTTCAACGTCGCGTAACACCCGTTGAGGTTCGCGTTCCAGTGGATCGCCATAGCCGCCGCCGCTCGCCATGCGCATGTAAAGAACGTCGTTTCTACCGAGGTCGAATTCGCAGTACGGCAGGAGACTGCTCCTGCCGCCAAGATCGTCGAGCTGATCGGGAGACATGTCCTCAGCGATGGTTTCCTCGACGCGGGCTCCTTCGGTAAGCATCAGCAAACTCGGAGCGCCGGGATAACCGCCGAATAGTCCCTGACCGGAGTTTCGGAGCCCGGCAACTCCAAGAGCCACACCTTTGATCTTGCCTTCGGGGGCGTCATGCACGGTCAGCGCCGATTCGCTGCCGGCGCCGCCGCGGTATTTGCCCGCTCCACCGCCGCCTTTGATGTTGCGCCTGAACAGATAGAGCAAAGGAAAATTTGCTTCGAGCCATTCAATATTATGGGAGCTGAGGCCGTCACCGGTATCGTCCCCATCCCTATAGGAACGAGCTCCAGTGCCGTCCAGCGCGCCTTCGGAAAGCGTGGAGACGTAATAATTGCCATGCTGATTGACGCCGGCGTGGCGCGCTAGACGATGGCCGACGTTGAGCGCCATGACTTCGCCTCGCCACTTCTCACTGGTGGCTAGCATCTGCGTGATCACCGCGTTGGCGACAAACTTCGCTGTCGAACCGCCAGAGGTCGTATTCAGGGACACCGGCGCCGGCGGTATCGAATTCACCACGGTTCCCGGTGGTGCAATCACCTCAATTGGATTCAGCGCACCGTGATTTTTCGGCAGGTCGTAGGCCATAGTAGAAAGAATCGCCTCGTAGCACGCGCCAAAGGTCGCATGGTAGGGCAAGTTGATGCCCTTTTTGGCTTGCGGGCTGCTGCCGGTGAAGTCGAACAGCAATCGCTCGCCGCGCTTGTTGAGAGTCACGTGGACGTTCCAGGTATCGCCCGCGTGAATGCTTCCCGTCTCGCTCCAAGTCCCGTCAGGAATCTCCGCGATTCTTTTTCTCAAGATTGATTCGGAGTAATTCAGCATCTCCCGGGACACGGCGGTTACCAGTTCGGGGCCGAACTGCTCAAACAACGCATGCACCGGTTGGCGGGTCATGTTCGTGATGGCGTCGAATACATCGCGCCGCATGCGCTCGCGCTCGATGAGTTTGATGCCGGGGATGCGCACGCCTTCGTGCGAGATCTCCGTGGCGCCAGGCGAGTTGCCGCCCGGGGACATGGCGCCGATGTCCATCACGTGCACGAAGGTCGCGCTCCAGCCCATCAGTTTGGCATTAAAATGAATCGGCGAGATCATATAGACATCGGACTGGTGAATCGCCGCCACGTAAGGATCGTTGAGCAGAAAAATATCATCGGGATTGATGCCGCCGTCATTTTCGAAACGCTCGATGATACGCTTAACGGCAAAACCGGCGCACGCGACATGCCAGCCCATGGCATCACCCGCCGACAAAACATCGCCGTTGGCTAAGTACAGAGATGCCATATAATCATGCATCTGCGTGGTGTTCACCGTGCCGCCGACGCGCTCCAGTGTGCTGCCCATCTCCTTGGCGATCTGGTAAACACGGTGCGACAGGATCTCGAAAGTAATGGGGTCGACGCTGCTGACGATCGGATTGACAGCCATTGCTACGTTCCTAAATGGATTCTGATATTGCGGTATTCATCCATGGCCGCGCGGTCGCCGGGATTGACCACCACCGTAGTGACCGGAGTTTCGATGATCGCGGGACCGCCGAATTCCGTTCCTGGCCGTAACTTGTTAAAATCATATACTCGCGTTGGAGCGAACTCTTTGTTTTCCTCGAAGTAAGCATCGCGCTGGCCTTTGAGCGCTTCGGCGTCGCTCGATTTCGACAGCGGCTCGGCTTTGACGTCGGGCTTTTTGAGCAACCCCGCAGCGGTAAGACGGAACGTTAAAATCTCCTTTCCCGCTTCACGATAGCCCGAGCCTTGGCCAAACGCCTTTTCATAGAGGTCGTCGAATAGAGCGGACAGAGTTTCCATATCCGATTCGGTAATGATTCGGCTGCCGGGGGCAAAAGGCACATTAAGCTCATGGACCTGGTAGCGGTAACGCATATCGACGCTTCTCATCGCCTGAATGTCGTTTTCCGAAAACCCCGCAGCGCGAAGATCTGTAAGCGCTCGCTGTAAAAGGACCGAGAAGTTCTGATTGACCAGGGCAGGGTTAACGGGTAAAACGACGTGGTCCGACTTCCCATACTCATAAACCAAATCGGAACTGATGAGCCCTGTCGCGCCGTGCACCGAGGCGGTCAGAGGAATGACCACCTGCCGCACACCTAATTCCGCCGCATACCGGCTGGCATGCACTGGCGCGGCGCCTCCGAAAGCAAACAACACGAAATTTCTCGGATCGTGACCTTTTTCCACGGTCGCCTTGCGAATCAGATCGCTCATGTGCGAGTTGGCGATGCGGTAGATGCCGCTGGCCGCTTCCACCTCGGTCATCTTCAGCGGCTTGGCGATTTTCTCGCGGATCGCCGCCAGCGTCTTGGGCTTGTTCAGTTTCATTCTGCCGCCGAGGAAATAATTTTCATTAAGATAGCCGAGAACCAAATCGGCGTCGGAAACTGTCGGCTCTTCGCCGCCGACATCGTAACAGACTGGACCCGGCGATGCTCCCGCGCCTTGGGGTCCGACTTTAAGCAGTCCGGTTTCCGGATCGATCCAGGCGACACTGCCGCCGCCGGCGCCGATGGATTCGACCCAGATCTTGGTCGACAAAATATTGTAACGCAGAATAACAGGCTTGTAATCGCGCTCGATTACGCCGTCGCGCACAACACTGACCTTGAAGGTCGTCCCGCCCATATCGGTGGCGAGAATGTTTTTTTCGCCGATATGCTCGCCCAAAAATCGCGTACCGACGATACCCGCCGCGGGACCTGATTCAATGATACCGACGGCATTTTTGCAGGTCGCCTCGACGCCCAGCACGCCCCCGTAGGCTTGCATGATCAGGAGCTCACGGCTGAGCCCTCTGCTTTTAAGGATGAACTGCAGGTTTTGCAAGTAATGGGAGATTTTCGGGCCGATGTAGGCGTTGAATACTGTGGTCGCCGACCTTTCATATTCCCCGAGATAAGGCGCAACTTCGCTGGATAGAGTAAAAAACAGTTTGGGATATTTTCTGTTTATGATTTCCGCGAATTGCTTTTCATGGACATCGTT
>VBKX01000146.1 GCA_005879435.1 Deltaproteobacteria bacterium | reverse complement strand
AAAACAAACGGGCCAGATGAAAAAGCGAATAAGCGACCGCGCCCGATTTGATTTGCTCAACGACATTATCGAATACGGGAGTGCGCGGAAAAAACCGAATCGTGATCTCCGGCGGCGGAATTTCCCGCGGAGCTTGTGGCCGATCTTCCCGATGTCGATCTTGAGCGTGCCGATGCGGCCGATGTCGATCCTGTCGATGTCGATCCTGTTTTTGTCCATCTTCGGGACGAGGCGGTCGACTGACCTGATCGCCCGGCCGGCGCGGTCGCCGTGGCGACTCGCGTCCTACCTTGCGATGATGATTGGCACCGTCTGCCTTGGACGTTGGACGTTGGACGTTGGACGTTGACCGTTCTCCTCTTCGCCTCCCGCGTGGTCGTCTTTCCTCTTCTTCGCCGGTGTAATGCTCATACCTCTTCGCCTCAGCGGGTTCTTTCACCCAGGCGGGCAGCAATTTGAGATCTAGCAGATCGGCGGACAAAGGAGGCTCAGACGACATCACAGTTCTTTACGCCTAGGAAGCGCGATTGTCATGTAGAGGCGCTCGCCGCGGCGAGCGCCCGGCGTTTGACACAAACGCCGCTATAAACCTGAAATTGATTGACATCCATTTTAATTCGTTTACTTGCGTTGCTTGCCCGGACTGCTTTAAGTTTTCCGCGCGCAGGAAACTCGAACCAACAAATTTTTATGGCGGACAAATCCATCGAAGAAAAAGTAAAAGACATTATCGTCGAGCAACTTGGCGTGAATCCGGAACAGGTCACGCCGCAAGCGTCCTTTATTGAAGACTTGGGTGCGGACTCGCTCGACATTGTCGAGTTAGTGATGGCGTTTGAAGAAGAATTTTCCGTCGAAGTGCCAGATGAAGATGCGGAAAAACTGCAGACCGTAGGCGACGTTATCAATTACATCAAAGAGAAAGCCAAGCAGCAAGGCGATGCCGGCGGCGCGAGCGCGGGTGCCGGTAGCTAATCCTCACCGCCTTAACTCACAGCTCCGTCAGAAAATTTGGTCGCCGCCGGAAGCACCAAATCCCAATCACCAAGCACCAAGGAATCATAAAACCCCAATAATCAAATCAGACGCGTGGCGCTTTGAAGATTGATGATTGGAGCTTCTCTGGGGCTTGGAGTTTGGGATTTGGTGTTTATGCACGGTTGCGAATTCGCTAGTCACGCCCAGACTAGGAAGCGATGCACTTGAGCGCGCTGGATTTCAGTCTGCTTGAAAAACCGTTATTGCACGCATTCGGGCACGACATTTCGTTGCTCGGCCTGATTGGATGCGCGGTCCTTTTGACGATCGGGTTGGTGATTGCGCGCGCTTTGCAAAGCGATTCCGTCCGCCGTTTTTTCAGCCGGTTCAAGATCGAAGAGAACTTGATCGCGATTCTCACGACGGTCCTGAGTCTGGCCGCACTGGTCTTCTTCGTCGTGAGCGCGGTCAACGCTGCGGGCATTCCGCTTTCCTGGAACGCGCCTCTGGTCGGCATCAATCTCAGCCTGTTTCAAATCTTTCTTCTCATCGCCCTGCTCATCGCGGTGTTCTGGCTATCTTCGCGCACGAAACATTTTCTCTTTAACAGATTCCTGACCAAAAGCGGCCTTGACCGCTCACTGCAATACGCGATTGCGCAAATCGTCAGCCCTTGATAACGCTGGGATTCATCTCGGGACGTTGACGATTTTTGCCGGTGCGGTCGGCGTTGGCGTCGGCTTCGGCCTGCAAAATGTCGCCAGCAATTTCATCAGCGGTCTGGTCATTCTGGCCGAGAGGCCGATCACCATCGGTGATCGCGTTGAAGTCGCGGGCATTGCCGGTGAAGTGCAACAGATTCGTGCGCGCAGCACAGTGATACTGACTAACGACAACATCAGCATGATCGTGCCGAACACGTAGTTCATCGATTCGCCGGTGACCAACTGGACTTATAGCGATCCGCGCGTG
>VBKX01000677.1 GCA_005879435.1 Deltaproteobacteria bacterium | reverse complement strand
TATTAAATTAAGGATGCCAGCCGGCCTGGTTAAGCTGCCTGTCGGCGTCATAAGCGAAGCTAAAGTCGTAGGCGCGAGCCATCGGAATGGGCTCCGACACGTCGGCGATTTGACGGATGATGCTGAGATCGTTCTTTTGCGTGTCGTCATCGACCGTCCCATTGCGCGTGAAAGTGCCGATCAGATCGTCATACATGCGCGCTGCCAGAGTCCGATCCACGCCGGAGAATTTCACGTTGGCGGCAATGGTGGCGTCCCGCTCCTGGCGAATGAAACGCAGCGCCTTGACCGCCGCGCGGATAAAACCGGCGACCTGCTTGGGCTGCTCCTTGATAAAGCGGTCGGACGTCGCCAGCGTCCCCCAGGAGTTCTTCACCTCGTTGCCGAAAAAGAACAGCTCTCTCATCCCTGCGTTGACGCCGATATAGCGCGGCTGGACTCCCAGGATGATCGCGTCCACCGATCCTGATAATAGGGCTCCCAGTTGAGTTCCTCCCGATTGATGGATGTAGTTTACGTCACGGTTGGGATCAAGGCCCTGCCTGACGAGGATCTGCTTGAGCATGAATGTGGCCGAAGACGCCACACCCCCGGTGGCGATACGTTTCCCCTTCAAGTTCCTTACGCTGGTGATTTCAGGTTTACTCAATAGCCACTGGTGCACTTTATCGTTGGCGGCTAGAACCACCTTCAGAGGAGCGGCGCCTTTCGCGGCTGCGATGAGTGCACTAGTGCCGGCGACGGTAAATTGGATGCTGCCGGCCAACAGTCCCTGGATGCTGGGAGTACCGGCGATCACGAGCATTTTGAGGTCAATGCCTTCTTCGCGCATGTAACCTTTCTCTTGGGCAATGGGATAAATGACATGCTGAAAGTTTTTCCCCGGAGTGATGGCCATGTAGATGGTATCGAGACCAGAGGCCTGTGCTGCAAAGAAAAGGAAAACGGCGCTGACGATGCCGAACGCGCTACACGATCTTCGTCGACGTTGATCTCGCCTTGATGGGTGTCGAAGTTTCTTCATCCCGTCACCCTCTTTCTTTTAAGACAAACCATGATGCCGTCCAAATTGTGATAGTTGCAACACACAGCGCAGTCCCTCTTGACAGCACGGTGCGCGCCGCCCTAACAGTGGTGTTGTAAATTCATCAGAAAGAAGGAATGAACCGATGGCGGTGATCGATGCTGACGCGCATGTCGTAGAGTGGGAGCGAACGTGGGACTACATGGACGAAAGCGAGAGGGCCTTGAGGCCCCGCGTGATGGTATTTAAAGACCCGGCACAGAAACCTTCCGGTCAGAGGGCCAGCGAGTACTGGATGATTGGCGGGCGGGTTTTCTCGAAGGACGGGAACATCGGTTTCGACATTGCCAAAGAGAGACGCGAGGCAGCGGATTTAGAAGCCCGTCTCGCCCATATGGATGAGCTCGGTGTGGACGTCCAGGTCCTTTACCCGAGCCTATTTCTCAGGACCCTCACACCATTACCCCATGTCGACGCGGCTCTATGCAAAAGTTACAACCGCTGGCTCGCGGATATTTGGAAAGCCGGCAAGGGCCGGCTGCGCTGGGTCGTGATTCCGCCGCTGCACTACATTGACAAGGCGATCGAAGAATTGAATTTTGGCAAAAACAACGGCGCCTGCGGTGTTTTTATACGGGGAGTCGAAGGCGACAAGCTTCCCACCGACCCTTATTTTTTTCCGCTGTATGAAGAGGCCAGCCGGTTGGGCATGCCGATTTGTGTACACGCCTCGCAGGGAAACTTGGAGATGTTCGACATCTTTGGCCGGGGCGCCAGCCTCGCCCAGTTCAAGTTCGGCCCGATTAATTTGTTCGCCAGTCTTATCGGCACCCGGCTGCCGCAGAAATTTCCAGACTTACGTTGGGCTTTTGTCGAGGTGAGCGCCGAGTGGCTTCCCTACGTGATGAACCACATGGAGATTGGCACCCGCAGGCAAGGAAAGGCTTGGTCCGACAAGGAACTCCTCAAGGAGAATCGTATCTATGTCGCCTGCCAGACGAGCGATGACCTGCCTTATATTCTAGAACACGTGGGCGATGACAATTTAGTCATAGGAACGGATTACGGACATAACGATACCGCGTCAGAGATCAACGCGCTGAGGAAACTCAAAGCAGACGGCAAGATCCTCGCCGCATCGATCGATAAGATCTTAGGAGACAACCCGCGGGCTCTCTATGGTTTTCATTGAGACAGAGCTAATCAACAAATTACAGATCTGTTTTGCCGCGACGATCAGCCGATCAATTCTAAGACGAAGCTTTCTCTACGCTTACTTGAACCGGCTCTCGGCTGCGCCTTGAGCGAACATTTTTCTTTTCCGAGTTCTGCTTC
>VBKX01000675.1:1417-2724 GCA_005879435.1 Deltaproteobacteria bacterium | reverse complement strand
TTGCCTCATCGTTTCCTAACTTGGACACTCGCTACCGGTATCCGCTGTATCTCTGCCTTCTGGCAGTACTGCTGTTTTTCCCGTTCCTCGGCGCGCGCGATTTTTGGGCGCCCGTGGAGCCGCGCTACGGCGAAATTGTCCGTGTCATGTTTCTTAAGGGCGAATGGATTGTCCCGACGATCAATGGCGATCTGTACACCGATAAACCGATTCTTTATTTCTGGCTGGCGCTGCTCGGTGCGAAAGTCTTTGGCGCTGTCAACGAGTGGACCGTGCGCTTGCCCGCGGCTTTAGGCGGCGTCGGATTTGTTTTCGCAACCTACCTTTTAGGCCGGGATTTCTTTAATGCCCGGACCGGATTTATCGCCGCCGCGATACTGGCGACCACCATGCGGGTGGTCTGGGAAGCGCGCTGGGCGCACGTCGACATGGTGTTCTGTGCTTTTTTCCTCTTTGCCATTTACTTCGGTGCTCGCTCGCTTTTCCACAAAGGCCAGCCGCACGAAATATTGTTCACTTACGCGTTCATAGCGTTGGCAACTTTAACCAAGGGACTGATCGGCATCGTCCTGCCTGGACTCCTGTTCCTAAAGCTGCACCTCGGCTTGCCGCTATTTTTTTTGATTGCGGCTCCCTGGTTTTATTTGGTGGCGCGCGCGACCGACGGAAAATGGCTCGCTGATTTTATCTATATCCATCATATTCAGCGCTACGCCGCCGGCGCCGGCCACCGCCAACCTTTTTACTACTACTTCACGACGCTGCCTGCAGATTTTTTGCCTTGGACTGTTTTCATCATCCCCGCTCTGTTTGCTTATTGGCCCTATCGTTGTCGATGGACGGATCCGGTGGTGCAGTTTTTTCTTCTGTGGTTTCTCGCCGTATTCCTGTTTTTTTCTATTTCCGATACGAAGCGCGATCTGTACCTGCTGCCGCTGATGCCGATCCTGGCGCTTTTCGTCGGAAGGTTCTTTGACGAGCTCGCCGGCGGTAAACTCGCACAATCTGCCGTTTACCGATGGCTGGCGATCTTGTTTTTTGGCTCCGTTGCCGTTGGCGGCCTTGGCCTGCCGCCGGTTGCCTGGTTCATTCGGGCCGAAGCGTTCGCGTTAATCCTTCCCGCAAGTGTCGTGTTCTTCATGAGTGGAATCTGCGTTGTCCTATTCGTTTGGCGTCGCCAACCTCTCTTGGTCATTGGGTCGATTGTTGCGCTGATGGCGCTCACCGCAGTGTCCGCGTCGATTTGGATCATGCCCTATTTGGAAAGTTTCAAATCGCCGCGGCCATTCTCGAGGCAAGTGGAGAAA
>VBKX01000675.1:0-1370 GCA_005879435.1 Deltaproteobacteria bacterium | reverse complement strand
GTGCTGCCGACGCCAACGGCTGTCGATGCTTTGCTTGCGCGCTGGCAAGGTGGTTATTTATTGGTCAAGGAACGCGATCTACGACGATTGACGATGTTACCCCGCCAGTGGATTGTCGTCTCGGAAGAAAACGGCAATACGACTTGGCATCTGATGGAATTGCCGACGCACTCAGCGGGACGGTAACTCGCCGATTGGATGCCGAAAAAAGCCGCGCGCTGATGATGAAACCGATTCTATGGATCGCTGCTGGAGTGATTGTCGCCTATTTGATCTGGTGGGTGCTGCCGAATTACTTACGGCAGAGCGAAGATCCCAGGTCGGCCGAGCACCTGAGCCGGATTGCCGGTGAGATCAATCGATCGGTTCCGGTCATGATCGATAAAGAAACCGAACTCATGCCCGCGGAAGGCCGCCAGGGCATGCTGATCTATAATTATAGGCTCGTGAGTTATGCGGTTGCGCAGCTAAATCCAGTCAAATTTGCGGCTGGGATCAAACAAAAAGTGACTCAGGAAGCATGCAACCGGGCCGAGACGCGCGATGACTTTCTCAAAAAAGGCGTGACCCTGCGCTATTCCTATTTCGCTAAAGATAAACAGCCCATCGCCACAGTGGACGTGACACCGGCCGACTGCGGTTTTTAAGAAACTGCGACGATGGAGTGCTGAGTATCGGAGTAATGGGTTCGGGATGAGTCATTCCATTACTCCAACACTCCAGTGTTCGAGCATACTCGGAATCCTCAGTTAGTACTCAGGATGACCGTCTTCGACGGTCACCTGAGAATCTCCTTTGCGCGCGGGATCAGCTTGGGATCGAGATTAAAAACCTCTCTGACGTTTTTCTCCAGCTCTGCGCCATCAAGCGGGTTGATGTCGAGTTTCGCTTTGCTCGCGTCGGCGAGAAATTCGGGATCCTTGGTCGTGTCGATGAACGCTTTACGCAGGATTTGCACGCGGTCTTTCGGCGTGCCGGGAGGTAGGACGTAAGGACGCGCGGTCGGGCCGACGCTATGTACTAAGGCTTTGATAAGTTTTTGACTCTCGTCAGTTTTGGCATAGTTGATTGCCAGAGGCAATCTTGGTTGTTCGGGGTGCGGTTTGGCGACGTTTTGTAGCACTATGACCACATCGCCCGAACTGAGCTCCTTGCTCCACGTGGCCTTGAACGATTCCCACGAATTGCAGACCCCCAAAATTTCTTGACTATCAAAGGCCAGGCGAACATCGGCAGTGCCCTTGTAGCCGCTGACCAATTGCATGGGCAGGCCGATCGCGACAGCGAGAACTTTTGGTATGTCGTCGGTGGCGGAGCCGGCGCCGACACCGCCGAGCTTTACCGCCGTTTTGGAATTGAGCCATTGTTCG
>VBKX01000676.1 GCA_005879435.1 Deltaproteobacteria bacterium | reverse complement strand
GAAATGATTTGCGTCACGCGCCCAGCGTAGTGGCGGCCGATCATGCCGTGCTCGCGCATCATCCGTTGGCGCTCGCGGATCGGCTCGCCGTACCAGTTCTTGGTCTCGCCGCGAAATTTATTCATCGGATAAAAGCAAAGATAGCGGCGTTGCGGGATTTCCGGCCAGAGCCGGGGCGCCGCCGCCTGCCGCTGCTTCACTAATTCTGCCTCGACTTCCCGGTTCCATTCCGGCGTGCCGTGTTGAAGTCCTTTCGCTGTCAGCTCAGTGTAGAGCTTCACCGAGGCTTCGTAGAGACCGAGCTCCACGACTGAAAGATACGAAGTCGTCGGCTCGAGGTATTCGTTGAGTTCGGATCGTGCGACCGTCAGCTCAGCGTGATTGAGCTCGTCAATCGTCTTGCGAAAATGCACGATCATCATATCGCCTTTGTGCCCCAACAAGGAAAACAGACCGGTGGGCTCCTCCTTGTTGTTTTCCATGGCGGCAAACATAGCGCCGGCTTGGGTCAGCGCATGTTTTCTATCCGAGCTGCCGAGCGAGCGCCAAGCCGTCCAGCGCACGCGAAACATTTGATGCAGCATGAACGAGCCGTCGAGGGTCAGCGGCATGCCGGGAATCTCCGCGGTCTGTGCGGTTGTCTTTGGTTGCTCCATGGGATTCGACGCGATGATTATGTCGGCTGCGGCGAAGATCCCTTCGGCGGAGGTTGATCGGGTTTGACGCCGCGCATCTTGTTTCGCAATGCTTGAAAGCCGCGTTTAGCGAATCGGTAAATTTTTGGCACGAGCCATGCCACGAGGGCAAGAAAAACCAGCACCAAGATCATCATGACGATCGGATGATTGAACATAAGCCAGACGCTGCCGAAGACTGTGAGATCTTCGGTGATGCTGGCCGCCCAGTTGCTAAACGGCTCCGGGCTCGCGTTGATGGCCAAACGCGCCGTCGCTTTGGTGCCGTGCGCGACGAGCGCGATCGAACCGCCGGCGAGCAGCGCCATTACTTCCAGCGCAGGGTTCATGTCGCCCAAAGAACGCGCCGCTAATATCGCCCCGGCGGGTACGCGAATGAAAGTGTGCAGAGCGTCCCAGCCGGTATCAAGGTACGGTACTTTGTCGGCAAAGAATTCGATCAGGTACATGATGCATGCGATGGCAATGACGCCGGGATGAGACAGCACTTCGAGGTTTTGCGGCAACTGTATCAGATCCATCCGATTGGCGATGCCCAATGCCGCCACTGTCGCGTAAAGATTGATGCCCGAGGTCCACGCGGTGCCCATCGCCAAACTCAACGCTTCAATCGTACCCATAGGACCACTCCCGTTCCGGCCGTTTGCAGGCCATCGTAATACAGATTTGACGTTGGCTTGGGTAAAACTATATCAGTCGCCGGGAATTACCGAAAATCCTTTTAGATCTTAAACTTGCCGGCGATCTGATCTTTGTATTCTTTGGTAAAGGCGTTAACCGCCGGAAACTGATCCATCCATTTGTACGGCCGACAGGCGTCAATCAACACGCGATCGGAAGTGTAGCCGCGCGGGGAGCGCTCATCAGGCGGCATGGCCGGTTCGCAAACCGACGCCCAGACATCTTTGACGATATCGATGCCGCCGCGGACGTAGCAGCGCGTGGCGATTGCCCAGATCACTTCGCCGGGATTGGTGATGTCGATGTCGTCGTCAACAACCACGACGAACTTACCGCCGTAGGCTCCAGCGCGCGCGCCGGCGGCGACCAGCAAGGCCTGCTTGGAGTGTCCTGCATAGCGCTGCTTGATCGAAATTACGGTGAACGGCCCGGGCTGGCCGCCGTAAACAAAACCCCAGACGCCTTTCACTTCGGGAATCCCGGCTTTCTCCAATTGTTCCCAGAGTGTCGCGGCGCCAAGGGGCATCGGCAAATAGCTTGACGGCGGTTTGAGCGGCGGCGCGCCGAGAAGTATTGGATCGTTTCTGTAATACACCCGTTTCACGGTCATCACCGGCGTCTCGCCGATATTTTCTTCCGTGAAATAACCCGGCCATTCGCCAAACGGTCCCTCCTTTGGCATGTCTTCGTCTTTCATCGGCGGCAGCTCGCCCTCGAGCACGATCTCGGCGTTGGCCGGAATTGGCAGACCGGTCACCGCACCGCGCGCGACGGGCACGGGGGCACCCTGCAAGTAGCCGGCGAATTCGAACTCGTTCACATCGGGCGGCAGCGGCATTTGCGCGGCGAGGAAAACAGCGGGGCCTTGGCCTAAAGTAATAGCGATCGGCAAGGGCTTGCCGGCGTCGCGGGCGCGCTCGAAGGCGAGGCGGCCATGCTTGCCCATGTTCATTTTCACCGAGACATGATTTTTGTCCTGCACCATGACGCGGTAAATGCCGATGTTGATTTTACCGGTGTCCAAATCTTTCGTGATCACGCCGCAGCCCTTCCCGATAAACGGTCCGCCGTCGAGATCATGCCATTTCGGCGTGGGGAACTTATAAAGATCGACAGCGTCATCGGCCATCTGGTTTTCCATCACCGGGCCGCCTTCCACCTGTTGCACGGGCACGGGCTTGTAGGCTGCGAGTTTCTTTCTCCAGGCGTAGAGATAGTCGATGCCGGTCTGGGCGTCGATACCCATCGCCGGGCCGGTGCGCTTGCAAGTGCGAAAGACGTTGGAGATGATGCGAAAACCCGCCGGATGATTTTTGAAGTTGCTGAACAGTAACGCCGGGCCTTCTTTGTCAGCAGCGAGCTCGGTCAGCGCCCCTACTTCTGTGTTTAGGTCCGCGCCCTCGATTCGGCGCAATTCGCCCATCTCTTCGAGGAGCTCGATGTAGCCTCTCATGTCGGTAACGTCTGCCATTTTCACCCCCAATTTAAGGGTCATACTAAGGTGGCCGGCGCAGCGAGTCAACACAACTCTGTCGACGCAATGCGGCAGCAGCAACGGCGACATCGACGGCTAACGGCTCGTCGATGCAGGCGGTAGAGCGGTTGACGACCATCTTGTCATTGCGTATGGTGCGGGCAATAATTATTGAAGTTCGCGGCGCTTAAGTTCAACGGAGGAAAACACTCATGGCATACGATCTGATCATTCGTGGTGGGCGCGTTGTCGATGGCTCCGGACTGCCGTCTTACGTCGCCGATGTCGGTGTCAAGGACGGCAAAATCGCCGAAGTCGGGCGCTTGAAGGATGGTGCAGCGCGGACGATCGATGCGGCGGGCTTGGCCGTAGCACCGGGTTTTATCGATCACCACACGCATTTGGACGCACAGATGCTTTGGGACCCGTACGGTACTTGCGAGCCGCAGCATGGCGTAACGACTGTGGTCATGGGCAACTGCGGTCTCACCCTAGCGCCGATAAAGAAAGGCGACGAGGATGCGATCGTGAAAAGCTTCGTCCGTGTCGAAGCGATACCACGCCATGCTTTGGAACAGGGCGTAAAATGGAATTGGCATAGCTACGGCGAGTACCTCGATAATTTCGAAGGTAAAGTCGGCATCAACGTCGGTGGACTTGTCGGCCATATCGCCGTGCGCCACAACGTCATGGGCGAAGAAGCCGTGGAGCGCAAAGCGAGCGGCGCGGAAGTGCAAAAAATGCGCGGGTTGATCCTCGAAGCGATGGAAGGCGGCGCATTGGGCATGTCGACCAACCGCAACGAACGCCATATGCGCGAGGACGGCAAGCCGGTGGCCAGTCGCTTGGCGGACGATGAAGAATTGTTTGCGTTGTGCGACGTGCTCGCGGGGCGCAATGCCGGTGTGATCGAGACGATTCTCGGCCGCAACAAGATCGAACATTTCGAGTTTTACCACGAGTTGGCCAAGCGCACGCAGCGGCCGGTGCTATGGCAAAGCCTGCAGCACCGCTGGGCGGAGCCCAATCTTTGGCGCGAGCAGCTCAATGCCGTCGAGCCGATTTTTAAGGCCGGCTATCAGGCTTACGGACTGTCGCACACGGTGCCGCTGGTGCGCCATTTCACATTAAAGGAATGCCAGGTGTTCGATGAGTTTCCGACCTGGAAGAATTTGATGTTCTTGCCCGTGGAAGTGCGTAAACAGGCTTTCGCCGATCCCGACACGCGACGAAAAATGCGCGCCGATCTCGCCGATCCGCGCCCGGCCAATTTTCATAGGCGCTGGGATATTCCGCGGGTCGAAAAAGTGATGAAGCCCGAGAATCAGAAATACGTCGGCAAAAACATCGCGGAGTTGGCCGCCATGCGCAATCAGGATCCGCTCGATGCATTTTTGGATTTGTCCCTGGACGAAGATCTTGGCACGATTTTTTGGAACGCCAACAACGGCGGCGATTGGAACGCCATGGGCGAAATTCTGCGCAGCCCTTATGTTTTGGTCGGCACTTCGGATGCTGGTGCGCACGTGCAGTTCGGCGCAGACTTCGGGTACGGCACGATTCTTTTAGCGCTCTGGGTGCGCGAACGGCAAGTCATGAGTCTCGAGCAGGCGATTCATAAGCTCACTTTGAAAATCGCGGCTTGCTGCGGCCCGGTTACGCCGCCGACTTTGCGATCTTCGATCCAAAGACCGTCGCCGCGCACGAACCCGAATGGGCCAACGATTATCCGGCGAACAGCAAGCGGCTCATTCAACGCTCAGTCGGTATGCACTATACGATCGTCAACGGCCGCGTGATAAACGAAGACGGTCGCATGACGGGCGATTTGCCGGGCCACGTGATTCGCGGCGCGCTTTATCGCGAACACAAAGTTGCGGCGTAACCCAATGGGAGTGAGCTATATCCCCGTTGCCCGGGCGGGTGAATTGTCGCCGGGCGTGATGAAAGAAATCGACCTGGGCGGGCGCCAAGTGCTCTTGGTGTTCGTCGAGGGAAATATTTTGCATTTTCCAGACACTGCCCACACGAGGAAGCCGATCTAAAAGCCGCCGGTCAACTTCTCGACGGCACGACGATTCGCTGCAACAACCATAGTTATTGCTACGATCTCAAGTCCGGCGAATGCACTTTGCCCAAGGGTGCGGCGCCCTTGACGGTTTTATCCGCAGAGGAACGAGGCGAAGAGATCTGTATTCGACTTGAGTGGTAAATCTCTGTTTCTTTTTAGTGAGAATTTCGCTCCCGCAAACGCGAAATTACGCGTGGCGCACGGAGTGGGGTTGTGTGGGCGCGTAATCAGGGATTTTCCTCGTGGCTCTGGCCAGCCCGCGAAAGAAAGAGTAAATTTTTTTGATTACGCCGTTGCTGGAGCAAGACTGCGCTCCGATTTATACCATGCATGACGTCCATTCGAAGATTTTCAAGTGTCCGATCTTTCGTGTTACTCCAAGGCGAGCCACGCGACTGTTTATTGCCTTGATGCTTGCGCTCGGCTGGCTTGGCCGCGCCGACATGCTCCCCGCCCAGGAAAAGAGTCTCCTGTGGAAAGTGAGCAACGACAAGAACAGTATTTTTCTGTTGGGCTCGATTCATTATTTGCGCAAAGAAAACTATCCTCTCAATAAGGCGATCCTCGACGCATTCGCCGCAAGCAAAACTTTGGTCCTGGAAATCGATCTCAATAGCGTGGCCCCGGAAGCTGCCCAGCGCGTCACTCTGGAAAAGGCGGTCTACCGGGATGGCACGACGTTACCGCAGAACATTGCTCAGGACACGTACCAACTTGCCGCGCAACGAGCTAGCGACCTCGGTATTGACCTGCGTATCATGAATCCGATGAAGCCGTGGTTCGCGGCGCTGACCCTGGTAGCGATCAAGTTACAAGCGCTCGGTTTAGACGCCAACGCCGGCGTCGATCGGTATCTTGCGAACCAGGCCAAACGTCTCGGTAAGCCGACCCGCGGGCTGGAGACGATGGAATTCCAAATCGGTTTGTTGGATCAACTGTCGAAGAAAGATCAAGAGCTGATGCTGCGCGAAACCGTGACGGAGTTGGAATTGTTGGATAAGAATATCAACGAGATCGTTCAATTGTGGCTCAAAGGCGAAGGCGATCAGTTGGCAAAACTCCTGCTGGCAGGCATGATGGAGTACCCTGATCTGCATCAAAAGATCATCGTCGAGCGCAACCGGCGCTGGCTGCCGGAGATCGAAAAATTGATTCAACAGGCAAGCGGCGCGATGGTGGTGGTGGGGGCGGCGCATCTGGTCGGTAAAGATGGCATTGTTGAGATGTTGAAAGCGAAAGGCTATAGCGTGGAGCAAAAGTAATGGCGGCCAAAAAGAACAATTCTAAGGCTATTCGAGTTGCCGATTGGATGACTGAAACGGTGCTCGCGGTGGAAACCTTCGATAGCATCGCGATCGCCCGGCAACTGATGGCAAAGCACCGCGTGAATCAATTGCCGGTGCTAGACAAGGATAACCTGGTTGGAATCGTTACCGACCGCGACATTCGCGACGCGTATCCGACCAGTATGATGATTAACCGGACCGAAGAGATTGACCGCTTTGCCGAAAAAATCACTGTGGAAGAGGTCATGACGCACGATGTCTTCATCGTGCGCCCGGAAACCGCCTTGGTGACCGCCGTCGGGTTATTGCGACGCCACCGGATCGGTGCATTGCCGGTGATCAAGAACCAAAAACTCGTCGGTATCATCACCCGCAGCGATATTCTCGACTATGTGCTGCAGGGCGGCGCCAAGCGGACGCGCGCCAAGGTGAGGTTGCCCGCCGCGTCAGTGAAATTACGCGGTAAAAATAAACGCATCCCAATCGCCAAAACAAACGTCTAAACGGGGAACTCCTAAACCATGCCGTCTTTCGATATCGTCAGCCGGGTCGATCTGCAAGAAGTTGACAATGCGGTCAATATCACCAAGAAGGCGATTCTGTCGCGTTATGATTTCCGCAATTCTAAGACCGAAATCACCATCGACAAGACGGATAAGAAGATCCACGTGACGACTGAAGACGATATGAAGCTGCGCGCCGTGCAGGACGCGCTGATTGAAAATTTAGTAAAACGCAAGGTCGATCGGAAGAGTCTGGATCCGAAGCCAGCCGAGGCGGCGGCGCACGGCATGATTCAGCGCGAGATCGCGATCAAAGAAGGCGTTGATTCAGATACCGCCCGCACCATTGTGAAGATGATCAAGGGCAAAAAGCTCAAAGTTCAGGCCGCGATCCAGGAAAACCAAGTACGTGTCACGGGAAAGAAGATCGACGATCTACAGGAAGTGATGCAAATGCTGCGCGTAGGTCAGATGACGATCCCGCTGCAGTTCATCAATATGCAGCGGTGATGTCTGTCTGCATGGTCATCGACCGGAGAGGAAGCGATGGAAAAAATCAAAAAAAACGATGAAGAGTGGAAAAAGGAGCTGACGGAGGAACAGTACCACGTCTGCCGAGAGAAAGGCACGGAGCGCGCGTTTACCGGGAAATACTGGGATAACCACGACAAGGGCATGTACCGCTGCGCCTGCTGCGGCAATGAGCTATTTACGTCCGACACCAAGTTCGACTCGGGCACCGGTTGGCCGAGCTTTTGGGCGCCGGTTTCGCAAGAAAACGTCGAGACCGAAGAGGACAACAGCTTTTTGATGCGTCGGACCGAAGCGGTGTGCAGCAAATGCGGCGCCCATCTGGGACATGTGTTTGACGACGGTCCCAAGCCGACGAATCTGCGCTACTGTATCAACTCGGCATCGTTAAAATTCGACAAGGACAAATAACTTTCGCGCATGAGCGAGCTCGCCTTTCAGGATCAAGGCTCGGTTCATCATTGCTACGGCTGCGGGGCAGCGAACGACAAAGGGCTGCGGCTCAAAAGCTACTGGGATGGCGA
>VBKX01000138.1 GCA_005879435.1 Deltaproteobacteria bacterium | reverse complement strand
GCGGCTGCATGTTGAAGGTCAACGCCCAGTTGACGGAGTCGGCGTCGCGCGCGTCGATGTCTTCATCGACGACGACAAGAATCTTGCCGGCGTCCGCGCCCAGGCGGACCGCGCCGATAATCTTGTCGAAGTCTTGCTCCGACTTTTTCTTGATTTTGACGACAAGGTAACCCCAGCTCCCGCTGCTCTCATGCAGCGCGACGTCGAGAATGTTATCCATGCCTGCGTCCGCCAACCGCCGGCGCACGACCCCTTCGGTGGCGGTGCCGCGGATTTTGCTGCTCTCGCTCGGCGGAAACTGACTCAAAAAACCGACGTAAATCGGGTTTTTCCGCGTCGTAATACAATTGACATCGACGAAGAAACCAATTCCCTCGTGGGCCATGTAGCCGGGAAATTCGCCGAACGGACCTGACAATTTCGCTATGCGCCGGAACTCGCAGATCGAGCGTCTTACACTGGACCAACTCGACGGGTTCACCGGAAATGCCGCCGGCGACGCCATATTCATTCAATCCCGGCGCGATCCGCGCTACCGCAGCGTAAGACAGATTCGGCGGCACGCCGATGACGCAGGCAACTTCCAGCGGCTTCTTCAACGCTCGACACTTGTTCCAGTGCGCGCGTAGTCCTGAAAAATTTCCCGCGAAGCAACCCATGCGGTCCGTTGCTTTGATCTGGCCGCGGTAGTTGCCCATGTTGTACTGTCCGGTCTCCGGATCGCGCGAGACGAAATGAGAGGAAGTCGTATACGGTCCGTTGTCGAACCCGGGAGTGGAAATCGGCACGGGCAGCATGTCTAATCCTTTTTGTTCAAGTTCCGTGCCTTCGATCGTTCGCTCCTGACAAGCGCCTGAAGAAACCGTGATGGGTTCTATAGGATGCGCCTGAGCGTGCGTCCACTTCCCGTAAATTTCGTCTTTCTTGCATTGCATGCCGATCGCGTAGATGTCCGTCGTGCCGGCATAGCACGCGATGGCGACGGGCATGTCGAATTTGCGGCTGTTTACGTCGGTGACGTTTTCAAACAAGAAAGCCTTGCGGTCTTCTTCAGGCAAGCCGCGATACTGGAGCCGCACTAACGGATGCATCTCGGTGTCTTTGTTGATCGCCCGCGACACGCGCACCAGCTTGCCGTTCTCTTCCAGTGTTTTCAGGTATTCGCGAACGTCTCTGTAGTAGGACATACGACCTCATTAAGGAACTGGTTCCAAAAGTTCCAGTGGTTCCAGCTGTTCCAAGGTTCAGAGCATCGAAAGGCTCTCCCTCCCGATTCTTTCCGATATCAACGGCTGAAACGATTGAAACTGTTGGAACGATTGAAACCTTATTCTAAGAGACGACTCCGTTCGCCCTGAGCGCCGCCTGGTAGCGTTTGGGGATTTCCGGGTCTTCGTTTTCATAGGTAATCATCCAACCGCCTTCGTCGACGCTGCGAAACACGTCGTCGTCGGTTTTCTGGTGCGAGACTTTGAAGCCGAGCGGATGAATGCGGCTGCCGTAGCGCACCGCCAGGTGACGCGCCGGCTCTTTGCCCGTGTTGAAATGCTGGTGGAACCAATCGCCGGGCGGGCAATAAATGCTCGCCTCGCCCCACTTGATATCGATGACTTTGTCCTCGTGGCCGTCCGTGTACGGATGCATGCCCCACTGTTTGTGCCACAGCAAAACGTAACCAACCGATTGCGTACCGACGATGATCGCGCCCGGTCCGTGATGGTGCGCCTTGTGATACTTACCCACTGGCCACTCGCCGAGATGGCCAACCAAGGCATTCCCTGACATTTCAAACTGCGCCAAGCGCAAGCCCGCGCCTTTGACTTCCAGGCTTTCGAGCATCGCCGATTTGATATCAGGAATGAAATTGGTCTCCCAGATATTGATCAAACCGCTTACGTAGCGCTTCTTGCCGACTTCAAAATAGTCCTCCTCGCCGTAATAGCGATCCTTGAAACTGTATGGGCAGTTGAAAACAAAGTTCTCGTCGCGATAAATATCGAACGCGAGCGGCGCGTTGGTCACGGCAAGAAAGCGCACGGGCTCGCGCGAGCCGTTGAGCAAGCGATGCGTGGTGTTCAACGGCGGCGCAAAAAGGCTCCATTTGTTCCATTCGAACATTTTCTTGTGACCATGGTCGTCCCACAACTCCGTCGCGCCTTGGCCGTTCAGGATGCAAATGACTTCTTCGTACAGATGCCGTTCCGCCTTGAGCGCGTCGCCCGGCGGAATCTCGCCGATGTACCCGCCGGTGATCCCTTGCATGCCGTGCAGTTGAATAAATGCGGCCTGGCCGCCCAAGCGCGCATGCGGCCGCACCTCCAGCGCCCGCAGATCGGCCATGCCATGACCCGCGTGAATGGGCAGTCCTTGGTTTTTCATCCAACGTACGTAACCGGTTTTTTGATTAAGCGGCGCGATGTCCATGACTTTCTCCTTGATGAACTTGCCCTTATCTATCGCTGAATTGAGTGCGATCTCAAGGCTCGGGCGATGTCCGACATAGCGCGACTGGCATTTCAGCCGAACCCGAGGAACCGGGAATTTTCGCGTAGACCAGATTGACGATGTCGACCGCTTCGCCGATACCAAGATCGATGGCTAGGCTCGCTAGCGCATAAGCGTCAGCAGCACTCATATGCTTCTCCTCTTGCAGGAAATCGATGGCTTCCTGCAACGCGATCCGCGTCGCTTCGTTCAAGTCGGTGCTCAATCCGGTGGTCAGATAATCCGTCGCGGTTTCGACCCGCGGCTGTTTGATCGTCTTGCCCTTGTGGACGATGAACTGCAGCGTCGGTTTGAGCGAGATTTCGATCGCGCCGCCGTCAACCTCGCCGTCGCCCTGCACGGCATGGCCGTCGCCGGTGAAAAACTGGCCGCCCCTATTGAACACCGGTAGAAACAGCGATGCGCCGATTCCCGTGAATTTGAGATCGATGTTTCCGCCCCACGCTCCCGGCGGCGTCGACGATACCATGCCCAAGCTCGTCGGCGGCGACACCGCCATGATGCCCATGAAAGGATTGAGAGGAATTTGAATGTCATCGGAAAACAATGCCACGCGTCTCTCAAGATCGATGCGGATCAGCTTCGCCGCTGGCTCTTTTAATAGCTTCGGCAACACGCCTTTGCCCGGTCCGGTGTTGTTGACGCCATAAGGCACACGAAACTTGATGTCGATGACCCGCACTTCCAGCGTGTCCCCCAGGTCCGCGCCTTCGATGTAAATCGGCCCCGTGAGGATATGCACGCTCGCGCCTTTGGGACGCTTCACTTCCGCATAAATCGTTTTGGCATCGGTGAGCACTTCATGATTCGGGATGCCGTAAGCGTCGAAGAATTTCTCCGGATCTTTGTTGGTCGTCAGCCCCTGATGCGACAGCGCTTCGATCTCGACGATCTGCCCGGACTTGATCGTCAGCGCCGGCGGCAGATTGGCGGCGATGTAACCCCAAAGAACGGTATCGGGAGTCGAACGCAACGTCGCGTCGACATGAATGAGTGAATTGATTGGGTGGGGATGTGAATCCGATGAAACTTCGCCCATGATCGAGATCCTTTCACAGCAACGAACCGATCTGAAGAAACGAGAAACTATCTAAGCAGCTTCGAGAAAATGCAAAGGCAGCGAAGAACTTCCATTCCGCACTGCCCTTGTCGTAACAGCAAATCTTAGCTAATCGCGGATCGCCAGCGCGCCCCCGTCCACGGGCAGGTCAACGGCTTAAATAAAATCGGATTCATCGCAGGCGAGAAAAACCGCCGCTTTGGCGATATCCATCGGCACGCCGCGCCGTCCCGCGAGATTTTTAACGAAGCGATTTTCCGGCACGTCCTGCTGCCCGACAGGCGAGCCGATGCGATTAGGGGAAATCGAATTCACTCGAATCCCTTCCGGCGCCAGCTGTACGGCGATGGAACGAGTAAGATTCAGCACGCCCGCCTTCGCCGTGGTATACGCGGTTGCCTCTTTGCGGCCCCAGTGGCCGGATGTGGAAGCAATGTTGATAATTTTGCCATGGCGCTTTTGATCGATCATCGCTTTGGCGGCTGCCCGAGTACAATACCAAACGCTCCTCAGGCAAACATTCATGACTCGATCCCATTCTTCTTCGCTGATATCGAAAAGCGTTTTATGATCCGTCCATGCGGCGTTGTTGACTAAGATATCCACGCCGCCGAATTGCTTCACCACGGTCGCCACCATGCTGTCGACGGACGACGGTGAAGCAACGTCGCAGACGACGGATATCGCCTTGCCCGGGCTTTTGGAATTGATGTCCGCGGCCACGCTGCTACCTCTTCCCGGGTCCAAGTCGACGACGGCGACTTTAGCGCCTTCTGCGACAAACAACTTGCTGATATCTTCACCTATATTGCGGCCCGCGCCAGTAACGATGGCGACTTGATCTTTTAGTCTCATTGATTCCTCCGCTATGATTTCTTTCCCGGTGCATAGCAGATGCCCCGCGAAAGTTCCAGACACATCGGTTGACCGGTGTGACAGGCGCAAAACCGTATCGTCGGTTTTGCGCCGCACCCGGGAGTCGTAAATGATTTGGTGGGCGCTGACTTAGAGACTTACTTTTTCGATGTAGAGATCTTTCAAAAACTGACTATTTTTGAGCTCATCAAAAAAGCGCGGTTCGATGATATCAGCGGGTTTGAGATTTTTCGTGCGCTGGTCAACCGCCGCGCCGACGTCCACGAGAGCCTGAAGCGCTTCGCTATTCAGCTCCGGCAATGGCCGCAGTTGCGCCGAAAAGGCATCGTACATGGTATCGACGCTGACGGCTTGATTACCGGGAAAATATTTCTTGAGGATGGACAAGCTGGCATCCCTTTTAGAGACAAAAAATTGGATCGCCGCTGCATACCCCTGCATGAATCGCCGTATCGTTATCTCTTCTCGTTTAATAAAGGAACGGGTCGTCAATAACAAATCCGTCACCACCGGCACCGATTTCATTTCGAGGATCTTGATTCCCAGCTTCTGCGCTTCACCGGCGACTTCTTGATTGAGAGGCACGCCCTGGACAAGATTCTTTGACAACGCGAGAGCTCTCGCGGGGGCCAAGCCAGCGGCGACCATCTCGACATCTTTCGACGGATCCAATCCGGCGCGGCGAAGAATGACGCGCGCGACCAGATCCGATCGTGCCCCTAAAGCCGACACGCCGACCTTTTTTCCTTTCAGATCCTTGAGCGAGCCAATCGTCGAACCCACGCCCATACCGTACTGATCGAAACTGACATGGGAGCCGATCACCGTGATGTCAGAACCATTGGCGACCGGTTGAAGAACGGCCAAAGGATTGCCAAATCCAATCAATAGATCCACGCCGATGAGGGATTGCACGCCTGCCGTAAGAGTGTCCCGGATCGGCAGCTCTTCAATTTCGAGTCCGTGTTTTTTGAAAAGTCCCGCGTCGACTCCGATGTAGGCCACGGCGGTGCCGATTTCCCAGCCGGAGTAGGCTAATCGCAACTTCCTCACGTCCTCCGCAGCGCCGGCTTGATTGAGGGCGATTAAAGCCATAGCCAACGCGAGACCCAAAGTAATGAAGAAATTTTGGCGACTTAAAGATTGTGAATTAAGCATGATTGATCATAACCCAGTTTGGCGCACCCGCCAAGTAGCCAACAACTTCGCCGACACGCGCTTGTTGCTGCTGCGCGATCGCAGTTGTTAAGTTTAAATAAGAGCAGATCGTGGGTTTTACGACGCGTTTATCTCAGTCCGGCTTAAGCCCACTCGCAAAAACTAACCCCGTACGAAGCTCAGATACCGCGGAAGGAGGATACTATGAAGTTTCTCCATACGATGATCCGAGTCAATAATCTGGATGAATCGATCAAGTTTTATTGTGATGTCTTGGGTATGAAACTGCTGCGCAAAAGCGAATATCCGTCCGGCAAGTTCACCCTGGCCTTTGTCGGTTACGGCGACGAAGGCGATAACACGGTCGTGGAACTGACGTATAATTGGGACACTCATCTTTACGATTTGGGCAACGCTTTCGGGCATCTGGCTTTGGGCGTGGACGATATCTACAAGACCTGCGATGAGCTCCGCGCCCGAGGCGCGAAAATCGTGCGCGAACCGGGCCCCATGGCACATGGCAGCACCCCCCATCGCATTCATCGAGGACCCAAACGGCTACAAGATAGAATTAGTGGATCTCACCCGGCATACGCCGCGCGTGTAATTCTCTAACCGGCTCCCTAACTCACACAGGTCCACCGTTGTCTTCTCCCCCGACAAAAGCTTGCCCCCGCGCGTGATTGTTAAAAAATACGTGGAACTTAGTAACTGGAGACTTACCCGCAAGCTCTTTCAGGCGAGCAGCCAGACGGCGAATATTCTCACCCGCATAAAAGTAATCGTATCTCTCCCAGGCATCTTGGTGCTTCCACCACTTTTGCTGATTGCGCCCGTGTAAACGGATGTATGAAAGAACGCCATCGGCGGCAATCTCCTGCCTTACGGACGTGGAGAATTTAGGCTCATCGATAAACGCCCAGGCTGCGCCGTAACGGGCAAGAACCTCGTGAAATCGTTCCGGTTCGTCGCTCCAGCTGTGATGGCGCAACTCAACCGCTTTGGGATACTTCTCGAACGCCGAGAGAACCACTGCAAGCCGCTCAAGAGTCGTAGCGTCGCAAACGAAGCTTGCCGGGTATTGAAGGAGCAACGGGCCGAGTTTGCCAGCCTCAGCCAACGGCTGAATCCCCGCGCTGAAGCGCTCGACATCTTGAGAATCAAAGCGCTCCCACGGCTCCTTGGTCATCATCGCCTCGCCGCCCAGCTGGGTGGGGTGGGTGAATTTCTGCCAGACTTTTACGGCAAAAACGAATCCCGGCGGCGTTCGCTCCGCCCACCCTTTCGCCATTTCGGCACTTGGCGGGCGATAGAAAGTGGAATTGATCTCGACGGAATTGAAATACAACGCGTAATATTCGAGCTCGTCGACCCGCTTCGCCCCGCTCTTCGGATAGAACACGCCGCTCCATCCATTCGGTGGGACGCCGGGGTAAGAGTATCCGCAAGTGCCGATCAGGAATCGCGCCGCCGACTGGCCGGAAGTGCCGATCATCGTTCTAACCTAGCGCTGTTTTACGGCAATACCAACGATGCTGATCGAGGAGATCGGCGCAGGTGCACGCAGATTTGCAACGCTGGCGGATATCATTTACGATAAACTTGTTTTCAGGCTGGGTTCAATTTCCTTTTTTACTTTGGGAGGATCGGATTAATGGCCACGATGATCACGAACGATTGCATCAATTGCGGCGCGTGCGAGCCGGAGTGCCCGAACAACGCGATCTCGCAGGGCGATCCCGTCTACGTCATCGATCCAAAATTGTGCACGGAATGCGTCGGCTTTCACGACTACGAAGCCTGTGCCGCGGTTTGTCCGGTAGATGTTTGCGTCACCGATCCGAACAATATCGAGACTGAAGAGGCGCTGATGGCCCGCGCCCGCCAGCTACACCCGGAAGTCAACTTTCCGGAAAATTTCGAGTCGAGATTTCGCAAAGGCGAGGGAAAACCGGCACCGGGCGTGAAGGCTCTCGCTGCTGCGGCCGCCGCCACGTCGGCTAATACCACCACCGCGCCGAGCACACCGCTCGCCCAAGCACCAATGGATTCATTCCCTGAGGCCGACGTTAGCTATATTCAGCTTCCGGAGATCGACTCCTGGAACATTCCACTGCGCTGTTTCAAGTGCAATGCCGTGCAGGTAGAGAACGTCAAGAACTTCGTGATCGGCAACGTCATTTTCTGCGACAACTGCAACAAGTCGATGGTCGTGCGCGACAATTTGAACTATCATATTCGAACGCTGCTCAAAGACTCCTACGAGAAATGGGAGAAA
>VBKX01000674.1 GCA_005879435.1 Deltaproteobacteria bacterium | reverse complement strand
ACACAAACCGCTCAACGAATATCGCGTTGCATTGAGGATACGCTCGATTGGGCCGAAGTCGCCGCGCGCCATACAAAAAAGAATGCGGACCGCACCTAACCGATGAGCAGCATGAGGCGCGAAACCGGAATGGTCGTCATCGTCCTTTGAGCGCGTTCAATACTTTTTCCGCTGTGATCGGCAATGATTTGATCCGCACTCCGACCGCGTCCTCCACCGCGTTGGCGATAGCCGCTGCGGTGGGAATCAGCGCGGTCTCACCGATGCTCATGCTGTTATACGGCCCGCTGCCGAAATCGGATTGCAGGATGGCCGTTTTGAGCTCCGGGATATCCTGAATGTTGGGAATCTTGTACTCGCCGAGATTGGCCGCGAGTACCTTTCCGCTCTCGTCGTAGGCGAGGTCTTCAATCACTCCATAACCCAGTCCCATGACGACTGCGCCGTCGATCTGGCCTTGATGCGTCAATGGATTCAAGATCGCCCCGGTGTTATGCGCGGTGGTGAGTTTTTTTACGCGCACTTCGCCCGTGTCCTCGTCCACCTCGACTTCGGCCACCTGCGCCACCAGCGAAGCTTCCGGCCCGTCGGCCATGTTCATGTAGTGACCTTCGGCGGTCATCGGTTTGCCGTTGGCGCGGGCGATCTCGCCGTAGGTCATGCGTCGTTCGGCCCGGCCATGGGTCACCCCGCCATCGTACAAAATCAGTTCGTCCTCAGTAGCGTTCATCACGCGCCCCGCTACCTTGAGAATTTCTTCACGCAACCGGCGCGCGCCGTCGAGTGCCGAGCTGCCGTGCACCCGCGTGCTGCTGCTGCCGCGCACACCGGTATCTTTGATGACTTGCGACGAGTCGAGCATCTCGACGTGGATAGAATCGAGCGGCACTTTCAGCTCCTCGCCGACGATCTGCCGCATCATGGTAAAAACCCCGGGGCCGGTATCGGTCACCGCGGATGAGAGGGTGATCACACCGTCTTCGTCGACTTTAACGCGCGCGTACGATTCGCCGCCCTTGGAAACCCAGTCCGCGATCGCGCAGCCGCGGCCGATGTTTTTCATCTTGCTTCGGCGAAAACCCGATTCATCCAGGGCTTTCATCAATGTCTCGGTCGCCTTGACGTGCGGGATGACCTCCCCCAGCGGCGAGGTGTCGCCGTCATGCATCAAATTCATGCGGCGATATTCAACGGGATCGATGCCCAATTGCCGCGCCACTAGATCGGCTTGGCTTTCGCAGGCGAACATCGCCTGCAGGTGGCCGGGGGCGCGCATGTAACCGCACGGCATCTTGTTGGTGTAAACGTATTTTTCTTCGACCAAACAATTGGGCACACGGTAAGGGCCCGGCGCGTCGTGGGCGCCGACGAGAAATCCTTGCGGCCGGTAGGCGCCATAGGCACCGCTGTCGAAGACAAACTGCACGTGCTGAGCAATCACGATGCCGTTTTTCTTCACGCCGGTCTTGACCTTGATCACCGCTCCATGGCGCGGATTGCCGGCGGTCAATTCCTCGGTGTAGTCAACGACCAGCTTGACCGGCCGGCCGCTTTTCTTCGCCAGGGCATAGCCAAGCGCGACGTCGTTGCCGTCGCCCTTGCCGCCAAAGTCGCCGCCGACGTAACAGGGATGAATGATCAAGCTCGTTGGCGGAACCTGTAATGCATTGCCGACCTGATCGCGCATCCCGAACGGACTTTTGTTCGACGACCAGATTTCCGCCGTGCCGTCAGAGTTGACCCGCACGAGCGATGAATGCGGCTCGATATACGCCTGGTGCACGGCGGGGACCGTAAAAGTATTCTCGACGATCACGTCGGACTGGCGGAAACCTTCCTGCACTTCGCCCTTCTTCCAGTTGAGTTGGACAAACACGTTGCTCGGCGTCTCGATCTTGTGCAGCAATCCTTTGTATTCGGCGAGATTCGGATGGAGCAAAGGCGCTCCCGGTTCCATCGCGGCAAGCGGATCGGTGATAACCGGCAAGTCTTCGTACTCCACGTCGATCAAATCGACCGCCGCTTCCGCAATCGTTTCGCTCTCGGCTGCCACTGCGGCGATTTTTTCGCCGATGTAGCGCACCACGCCGTCGGCGAGGATCGGCATGTCGACGATCTTCTTGCCGATCTTGGCGCCGCCAAGATCGGCGCCGGTCAAGACGGCTTTGACTCCCGGTAGTGCGATCGCTTTGGAAGGATCGATTTTTTTGATTCGGCCGTGCGCGATAGGGCTGCGCAGCACCTTCGCCCAAAGCATATCCGGCAACCCGACGTCGACTGCGTATATGGCGCCGCCGCCGACTTTTTGCTCGCCTTCCACTCGCGGACTCGGAATACCGACGCTGCGCGGCTCGTTTATGTGAAATAACCTCGATGTTTTAGCGGACTACAATAAAACAAATCGCTACATTTTCTTCGCTAACTTTCTTACGTCGCTACATATTCTTACTTATTTTACCTTTTACTTGTTTTCAAATCACATCTATGGTTTGTGGTAGTTATAACAAGCGAACACTCGTCGCAAGCAAATTTAAGGAGGATCTATCTCGTGGACGACGTTAAGAGCCAGATGGAAGGCGTAACTCGCGTATACGTCGAACTGGACAATAAAATTTCCGACAAAGGCGGCGTGCAGAATCTATTCGGCATGAACCGCAAAATTCGCCAAGCGCTGGAGTCGATTAGCATCGGCGAGCTCGATTCCATGCTCGCGGAAATTCATCGCGCCGAAGAAGGATTGACCCGGCTACAGGAAGACGTCGTTGAGATCAGGGTTCTAAAAGAAGTCCTGTCCTCACCGATGTCAAAACCAATCAACGGCCAAGCCCGACCGTAGACCCACACCAAGCAGCTCACATTCCGCGCGGTGGATCGTCCCAACGTTGGGAATTCGACTGCTTGGATTTGGCTGTGTCAAAATTAATCACGGCCTACATCCATCGGTAGGCGGGCAGCGCTTTGCCGTTAAAAAGCATGCGGTGAACGTTTTTATTTACGGCACCACTGCAAGCTGGAGGCGGCTGACCACTTCCCCCAACGAGCCCGCAATGATAACACTGCCATTTTCATAGGCGATCACCTGGTTTGAATACGGTGAGATCCGCGCGCCAGGGGTGAGTATTCCTGCCAAGTTGAGCGGATCCGCCGATGAAACAATCACGGGTCCCGGGCGCCCGTCAACGTGCCGTGACGCGCGCAACGCCTCCACGGCTTGCGGCAAGGCAAACTGCTCGCCGACAAACCCATCGATGAAGCGTCCGCCGCGGATTTCACCGCGAGCTTCCAGGCGCCGATAGACGCTCAGCAAATTGCGCCACGGCGGCATGATCACTTCTCGCGCGATTAAATCGCGAAAGACGACTCCGTAACGCTGCAGCAGTTGCCTCGCTCGCCGCTCCAAAATCATGTCGCTGCTCACCCGCTCATCTGCCGGCCCGTTTCGCCACAGCGACCACCGGCCCACGGGCATGAGTCGTTCTGGACTCTTGCCTCCCGAGATGACCCGAAGACTTCGCCGCGCAACTCGTTTGTGATCCGGCGTCAATAGGACTCTCAGCCCGGCGATGCCGTCCCCGGTCGCAAGCCCATGCGCGACCAATTGCCACAGGGCTTGTTCTACTTTGACCTTCAATAGACCGGTGCCGCGGGCGATGTCGTCGAGAAAGGAAGCGCCATGCCGATCGAGATATCGGGCTACTTCCACGGCCATCGGCGATAGCGTTTTGATTTCACTAAAACCCAGCGCCGCCGGTTCCAGAAAAAAATCAAGATGTTCGCGCAGCAGAAATGAGATCGGCGCGTTTCGTCCCGGCGCGAGTAACCGCCGAGAGCGTCCCGTCGCGGCGGGAGGACGGGAAGGT
>VBKX01000140.1 GCA_005879435.1 Deltaproteobacteria bacterium | reverse complement strand
CGCTCGTGCCAAACTTCAACTTCGTAATCACCCGTCGGCAAACCGCCAAACTTAAAGCGACCGACGCCATCCGTCATTGCGAAATACGGCGACTCTATAATCACGATGGCCGCGCTCATCCAGGTATGCAGCACATCGCAATTGATCTTGATCACGCCGGCGCGTTCGAGTCTTTTGGTGACGCGGCGCCAGTTCGGCAAGCCCACGTTGAACAAGGTTTCGTTGCCCATCCGGGCATGGACCGTGTGCAGAATCGGATCGCTGTTTTTCAGTAGCAGCTCGCTGCCGACGACACCGACTTGCACATGAGGTGTAAAGGCCCATTGCTTATTCTCCAGAGTCAGCGTGCCCGGATGAGGCGATGTTCTCCCTTCGAGTGAACGAAAAACCACGACCGCATTCGCGAGACCACCGTCGGGGCCAATGAGCAGCGTCTCGTCACGCACCGTCGGGCCGCAAAAGGATCGGTTCTTGTATACCGGCAACGGCTTGGGTTTTTGACGACGCCCGGCGACACTGACTTTGCCGAAGACCATTCCAGTGACGACGCCGACGCGTGCTGTGTCACCCGCCTCCTGGCGATTCTCGAGCGCCGCTAGATCTGCACGACTTGGCAACGCGACCATCGTAAACGTCACACCGACAAGTAAGAAAAAGAGTTTTGGCGCGCGCATGGGAATGGAGTGAAAAGTCGGTTGACTATAAATAGTTCCGGCCTTGTTGTCACCCGCACCAATCTCTGTTAACAGTTCGGAAGATCGACCAAGATGAGAAAACAGCTTGGCAGAGTTGTTCGCTCGCCCGCGTTCAGCCACCGCTGATCTTAAAAATCCATTGATCGAATCGTGCGTGCCGTCGTTCAAAGAGTCTCAGAAGCGTGTGTCTCGGTCGATTCGATCACTGTCGGCGAGATCGGTGCCGGACTTTGCGTCCTTTTGGGCGTCGGCAAGCAAGATGGCGACACCGACGCCGACTTTCTGGCCGAGAAGATCAAGAACCTGCGGATCTTCGAAGACGATCACGGAAAAATGAACCGATCCATCGTCGAAGTCGGCGGCGAGCTGCTCGTGGTGTCGCAATTTACGCTTTACGGCGACTGCCGCAAAGGCAATCGGCCTTCGTTTACGGAGGCCGCGCCTACGGCCGAAGCCGACCGATTGTATCGACACCTCGTTCGGCGCTTGAGAGACGCCGGCGTGAGGGTGGCCACCGGACGTTTTCAGGCCCGCATGAAAGTATCGTTGGTGAACGACGGCCCGGTCACTTTCATATTGGATAGTTGACCGTGCACGTCGTTCTATTCGAGCCGGAGATTCCGCCCAACACGGGGAGCGTGGCGCGACTGTGCGCCGCGACTTTGACGCCGCTGCACTTGATCGAGCCGTTGGGGTTTAAGATCGATGATAAACATCTCAAACGAGCAGGCCTCGACTATTGGGAATTCGTCGACTTGCGCGTGCACAAGTCCTGGGGAGAATTCCTATCGGCGATGCGGCCGATGAACCTATTGTTTTTTTCCAAGCGCGCCGCCAAGTCCTACACAGCGGCGCGCTACGATGATGATGCTTTTCTCGTCTTCGGACCCGAAACGCGCGGCTTGCCGCAAGAATTGCTGGATGCAAACCCCGCGCACACGTTACGCATTCCGATGATGGGCACCGGCGTGCGCAGCTTAAATCTCTCCAATGCGGTTTCCATTGTTCTTTATGAAGGACTACGCCAATTGGGAAAGACATAATTTCCCGAGGGGCCTTGACGGTGAAGTCTTTTATGTTATGTATCACCATCAAATTCTGCCTATGAGGGGGGGTTGATATGAGGGTCGGGGTTATCAAACATCGCCTGCGGGCGTTGACCTATCTGGTTTTACTATCGCTAGGTCCGTCTGCCGGTTTTGTCGTCAACGGTTTTGCAGCGGAAGCTGTAACAACTCCTGCGTCGAAGGAATCGTTCAATCTGATTCTTCCGTTCAAGGATCTCACCGTGGGTCAGGGACAAGAGGCCACGATGGATGCGGAGGTCGTCAACCGAACCAAGGACCCGGTGGAAGTAAGTCTGACGATTGAAGGCACTCCCACCGGATGGGACGCTAATTTCAATTCGAGATACCCGAGCTTTCCAGTGCGCTCTGTAATGGTCCAAGGAGGCGATCAAAACTCGAATAAATCGACAACCCTCGAGTTCAAAGTTAAAGTCCCGGAAAACACAAAGCCGGGAACTTACCCCATTAAAGTAACCGCCAAAGACTCGAAGGGAGCGACACAGTACGTCGAAACTATCAACTATCGTGTGACTTCCAAGAAGATTGAAACTGGCGGCATCAAGGTTAGCAGTCAATATCCAGTCCTCAGCTCGGCGACGGGTCAGACGTTAAAATTCACTGTTGATCTCAAAAATGAAACGAACAAAGCGCTGCCGACGAATCTGGTCGCTCAAGCGCCGCAGGGCTGGACGGTGCGCTTCAAACCGCAATTCGGCGACCAGCAGATTTCCTCGATTCAAATCAAGGAAAACGGCTCGGAAACGCTCAGCGTAGAGATCGACACTCCGGCGACCGCGGAAGCAAAGGAGTATCCCGTAACCATCCAGGCGCGGGCCGGAGCTTACGAGGCCTCGACCAGCCTCAAGGTCTCGCTCAAGGGCACACAGGATCTCAAGATGGGATCGTTGGCCGGTACGCTCAATACATCGGTCACCGCCGGGACGAAGACACCCATCGACTTTGTCGTCGGCAATGCCGGCACAGCGCCGGTTCGCAACCTCAACTTCGTCACCAAGAAACCGAGTGAGAAGTGGACCGTGGAGTTCAAGCCCGACAAGATCGATGCGTTGGGTCCCGGCGAAGTGAGACAAATCAAAATGGAAATCTTTGCGCCGGATCGAACCATCGCCGGCGACTACATGCTGACGCTCACCGCCAATTCCCCAGAGGCCAACAAGTCGTCGGAGTTTCGGGTTACGGTTTCAACGCCAACGATCTGGGGCTGGATTGGCTTCGGCATCGTCGGCCTGGTTGTGCTGGGTTTGGCCGCCGTGTTTTTCCGTTTAGGTCGTCGATGAGCGCAGTTGTCGAGACTAAAAACTTGACCAAGCGTTACCGCGAGAAGCTCGCGGTGAACGCGCTTAACCTTACCATAGAGGAAGGCGAAGTGTTCGGTTTTCTCGGCCCCAACGGTGCCGGCAAAACCACGACGATTTTAATGCTTCTAGGCTTGACCGAACCGACCTCGGGCGAGGTGTCAGTGTGCGGCTTCAACCCAACCCATCAATCCATCGAGGTCAAAAAACGGGTTGGCTACTTGCCGGAAAATCCCGGCTTTTACGACGATCTCAGCGCGCGGGAAAATTTGCTTTATATGGCGCGGCTAAACCGCATACCCGAAGACGAAGCGCGCCGGCGCACCACGGAAGTATTGGATCAAGTACAACTCGCCGACGATGGCCGGCGTTTAGTCAAAGAGTATTCCCGCGGCATGAAGCAACGGTTGGGGATCGACCCGGATGGCGCGATTCGCATCCTGGAGCTGATCCAGGACTTGAATCGGCAACATAACATAACTGTCATGCTGTCATCGCACCAACTTCAGCAAGTCCAGCAAATCTGTAGTCGCGTAGGCATCATCGTCAAAGGCAAGCTGATCGTGCAAGGCGCCATGGACGCGCTCGGCAGAGCGATCTTGAAAGGCCGAGAATGGAACTTCCTGCTCGAGGTCAGCGGCCAGGCCGAGGGCATAGATCGCGACCTGCAAGGTATCAACGGCGTCGACGAGGTCGAAAAACGCAGCCACGGTTGGTTTCTCCGCTGCACCGAAGACGTTCGCCGCGAAGTGCTATCCGTGGTTTCACGGCGGGGACTGAGCTTGTTGCAGCTCCGCTCCGAAGACCCGACTTTGGAAGAGATCTATCTGAAATATTTCCGCGAGGCCTAACCCAATGAGCGTTGTATTCTGGAAAGAGCTGGCCGATCACTTCAGCAGTCGCCGTTTCATGATCCTTTTGATCATCGTTCTGCTATTCGGTCTTTGGGGCAGCTATTCGACCGGCCAGGCGATCCGCCAGAATTCGGAAATGGTACCGCCACAGTTTGTTTTTTTACTGCTCGTGACGTCCAGCGGTGACAGCATTTTTTCCCTCGCCACGTTACTGGGGTTCTTCGGCCCGCTGGTGGGCATCACTCTCGGCTTCGATTCCATTAGCGGCGAATACGCACGCGGCACATTGAGCCGTGTGCTCTCGCAGCCGATTTACCGCGATAGCTTGATTAACGGTAAGTTTTTTGCCGGCCTCACTACCATCGCAGTGCTGTGGAGTTCGATCCTTCTGCTGGTTATCGGCTTGGGAATTACACTGCTGGGTTTTCCTCCCAACACTGAAGAGCTGTGGCGTATGCTGATCTTCACCGTGGTTGGCATTTTTTACGTTGGATTTTGGCTGGCGCTGTGGCTGTTTATGCTGCTGTTTATTCCAGTTCTGACTTTAGCTATAGCGAACATCGTCGTCCCCGACGCCACCACCCCGGAAGCCGTCTCGCGCCAAATGGACATCGCCAATGCCGTAGGACGTATCTCCCCAAGCACACTTTTCCAGGAAAGCGTTCAAATTCTCCTCAACCCGACAACCGGTCGGACCTTTGGTGGGGTTCTCCCGGGCCAAGCGGAAGGAATCCTAGCATCGCCGTTGGCGATCGGCCAAAGCCTCGGGTTGATCTGGCCACACATCACAACCCTATTTGGGCTCGTCGCCGTCTGCTTCGGCATCTCTTACATTATGTTCATGCGCGCCGAGATTAGAGCCTAAAACGGCGCGCCGGCAAACGACTGCCACCCCATCAACGCAGCTTTATCTCGTTGCACGGCTTCCGCCGCGGCAATTGGAGTCGCATCCCGCTGTTTTCATCATCTTTTAAATCGCGATTGTTGATATATAAACAAATTGTGTCTAGTATACAAAAAATTTGCACGGGCACGATTAGTTGAGGAGGAGTCATGGCCTATCGCGATCTCAGAGAGTATGTCACGACGCTCGAGAAGCACGGCAAACTCAAACGCGTCACCAAAGAAGTAGACAAGGACTGGGAAATCGCGGCGGTGTGCCGACAGCTATTTAAAAAAATTCCGCCGCAAAAGCGGCCTGCCCTCGTATTCGAAAACGTCAAAGGGTTTAAGATTCCAGTGGTCGCTGGCGTGCTCGGCGCATCGAGAGAGATCTACGCGCTTGGACTGCAAACCGAAACCGTCGAGGGCATCAATCGTAAGTGGGATCACGCCCTCGGTCATCCCATCGAACCACGCATGGTGTCGGCCAAAGACGCGCCTTGTAAAGAAAACATTCTTCACGGCAAAGACGTCGACATCACAAAACTGCCTGTACCGACTTGGACCGTCGGTGAAGATCCCGCGCCATTTTTCACTTCGCCGTATCTCATCACTAAAGATCCCGAGACCGGCGTGCGCAACGTCGGCACCTATCGCATGGAAGTCAAAGGGCCGAATAAGACCGGCCTTTTAATCGGCAAGCGCCAAGACATGGCGTGGCACATGTATAAGAACAATGCGCAAAACAAGCCTACTCCGGTGGCGGTCGTCATCGGCGCTGATCCAACCATCGGCTATGTTTCGGTTTCGAAAATGTCCGACGCGCTCGATGAATTTGCCGTCGCCGGCGCGTTGCGCGGTGCGCCGGTCGATTTGGTGGCCTGTGAAACCGTGCCGTTGGAAGTGCCCGCCACCGCCGAAATCGTCCTCGAAGGCGAGATTCCGCCCAATGCTTCCGAGCATGAAGGTCCTTTCGGCGAATACACCGGCTACATGGGCCCGGCGGGCAACGAACCGTTCTTCAACATCAAATGCATGACCTATCGCAACAAGCCGCTCTATCAAGCATTCATCAGCCAGATGCCGCCGTCGGAGTCGAGTTGTATTCGCGGCATCGGCCGTGAGTGGCCGCTGTTCAAGCATCTAAAAGATGTGTTGCGCATTCCGATCAAGGATCTGCGCTTGAAGGAAGCTGGCGGCAGCGGCGCGTACCTTGTCATCTCGTTGAAAAAAGAATTCGTCGGCCAAGTGCGCCAACTCATGTATGGCGCGTGGTCGCAACGGACCGGCTTTGGCAAGATTACCGTAGTTGTCGACGACGATATCGATGTCTGGGATGACTTTGCCGTGGACTGGGCTCTTAGCTGGCATGTCCGGCCGGATAAAGATGTCTATATCGAACGGGATGTCCAAGCCGTGGGTCTGGATCCGTCGCAAGCTCCGGCTGACGTGCTGCAGCATCACCCTAGCCGTTACGTCGGTTCTCGCGTGGCGATCGATGCCACCAGAAAGCACAAATATCCGGCGATATCGCTGCCGCCGAAGGAACACTTGGATTTGGTTGCGAGTCGGTGGAAGGAATACGGAATAGAAGATTAAAAAAGTTCCAATCGTTTCAGCAGTTTAAGACGTTGCCGTTCCGAAAAGACGAATGCAACGATTGAAACATCTGGGACTATTGGAACGCTTAAGCCTTCACCCGCATCTTCTTCGCCGCGGCCATGATCGACTCGATGATTTTTTTATAGCCGGTGCAGCGGCAAATGTTGCCATGCATGAAATGTTTCAGCTCCGCTTCGCTCGGATTGGGATTCTCATCTAGCAAAGCTTTCGCCGCCAAAATCATTCCGGGTGTGCAGAAACCGCACTGGAAACCGCCGTGTTCGATGAACGCCTGCTGCAAGGGGTGCAGTTTTCCGTCTTCGGCTAGCCCTTCGATCGTTAGAACCGAGCGACCGCGAACCTCGAAGGCAAGCGTGGTGCAGGCGCTCACCGGACGACCGTCGACCAGCAGCGTGCAGGCGCCGCAAACTTCTACGTCGCACGAGCGTTTTGCGCCGGTGAGCCCGAGTTGGTCGCGAACGACGTCGAGCAGCAGCTCGTGCGGTTCTACTTCGATTTCATGCAGTCGCCCGTTTAACGTAAAAGACACGGGAATCGACTGCGCTTCAGAATGTCTCGTCATCGCTCTGGCCATGAATTATTCCTCGGCGAGTCTACCGCCACCTCAAGATAGAGCGCGCTGAAAAGCCCTTTTCAAAAGCACTCCCACGATATGTTCTTTGTACTCTTGCGAGCCATGCAGATCGCTGATGGCTTGAGCCGCGCGCCCCGCCACCGCGCCCGCCTGAGCGAGATTACGCTCGGCTTCATCCTTGCTTTTCCCCTCGAGCAACGCCTCAGCCTCGGCGACGCGCCGCGGCGCCGGTCCCGCGCAACCGACGGCCAAATTAAATGCGATCGCCACGCCCACGCTCGGTCTTTCCAGATAGCCGAATTTTAAATAGGCGCTACGGCCGTTCGCCGCCGGCACCGGAACTTGAATTTTTGTCAGCACTTCATCCGCCTCGAGCGCAGTTTCGTAGGCATCGACGAAGAAATCCTCGGCGGCGATCTCCCGCTTAGATGAGGATTTCTCGGTGATCAATTTCGCGCCGAGGGCGATCAATAGAGTTCCGGGATCGGCATGGGGTTCGGCGAAACAAAGATTGCCGCCGATCGTGCCGACTTGTCTAACGCGGACGTTGGCGACGTTTTGCTCGAGCTTCTTCAGCGCCGGAAGTTTTTCCGTCAACGCAGCCGACGTCTCGAGCTGGTGATGCGTGCACAACGCGCCGATCGTCACTGACCCATCGGTGACGGTAATCTCGTTCAAGCCCGTCACATTTTTTACGTTTACCAATCGCTCGTACTGAACCAAGCCTTCCTTCATCGCCAGAAGCAGTTCCGTGCCGCCGGCGTATACTTTGGCGCTCTCGCCGAACCGGCCCAGCAGCTCGGAGACTTCCGCGACGCTTTGCGGCTCTTCTAAGCGAAATCTTCTGAGCATTTTAGCGGTCTCCTTCTAACTTCGTCTTCACGGCCTGGGCAAATTCATCCAGCACCTGATCCGCTTTGCGTTTGATTATGCCGTGCCCCAATGCCGCCAGCTTGCCCAAAATGTCGACCCCGGCGACAAATCCGAGAATCGTTTTGTCTCCTTGCTCGCGCAGATTGACGTCTAAGTCGAGCTTCATGCGGCTGCCGATTTTGTTGTCGGCGCCGGAGGCTTGCGCCTTGATGTGAGTCAATTCCTCGCGCTCGAGAACTTCAATGGTCGTAGGAAATTCGACTTTGAACGGACCGACTTTCTCCACCATCGTCGCGGAATATCGCTTCCCCTCTTCGATCGTTTTGGCCTCCTTGCAACCCGGCACACAGGCGATGAAACGGTCGACATCCCAAATGAATTGCCAAACTTTTTCGCGCGGCGCTAAAATCTCGACTTCCTTTTGAAATTGCAACGATATTCCTCCGAAATGAATTCCTTTTTGCTATCAGAAGCGCGCGCGACGCGCAAGTAAAGCGCGCCGTTGGTCTCGATTCGATTTAAGTACGTCGACCTGCCGTGAAGATCCAAGCCATTTCAGCCTGTGCCTCGCTCGTCGCCACGGCGCATCCGTAAGATGCGAAGATGCGTGGTGAACGGCATCACAATCACACCGTTTCCGGCCTGACACCATGGGGCCAGCGCGAGTCATGCGCCTAGCCGTAACCGACTCATTACCTTAAGAAGCGTCAAAAAAGAGCAGCGCCTGGGACGGGCCTGACAAAGGTCGCGAAATTAGCTTGGCCCTGAACTATCGTTCATCTCCTTGATGTCTTTGAGATAACTCTTGAGCTTTTTCTTCACCCTCTCCTCGATTTGCCGGACGCGTTCCCGGCTAATGCCATATTTTTCACCGATCTCACGTAGCGTCACAGGCTCTTCATTGAGAAGCCGCTCGCGGTAAATCACAAGCTCCTTGTCCTTGAGGGTTTTAGCGAATTGGTCCATTTTGTCGCGCAATAATTCTCGATACTGAGTGTCGGCGAATTGTTCTTCCGGCGTTTGCTTGTTATCCGGCAGAAAATTGAGCATCGTCGCTTCATCTTCGTCGCCGATGGGCACGTCGACGGAGAGATCGCGGCTGGCGAGCCGTTGTTCCATTTCCACGACTTCGTCTTCCTTGACGTGTAATCGTTGGGCGAGCAACTTCGGGCCGGGCGTCAGGCCTTCCGACTCGATCCGGTCTTTTTCTTTCTGCAAGTTGAAAAATAGTTTGCGCTGCGCCTGGGTCGTGCCGATCTTGACCATACGCCAATCGTTCATGATATATCGGATCATGTACGCGCGAATCCACCACACCGCGTAGGAGGGAAATCGGACACCGCGGTAAGGATCGAAATTTTTCACCGCCTCCATCAATCCCATGTTTCCTTCTTGAATGAGATCGAGAAGATTTTTAAAAGCCTTCTGATATTCTCGAGCAATCATCACGACCAAGCGGAGATTTGCAGTCACCAGCTTGTAGGCCGCTTCAAGGTCGCCGAGCTCTTTGTATTGAACCGCCAGGCGATGCTCTTCCTCTCGGCTGAGCAGCTTAAAGCGGCGGATCTCTGAGAGATAACGTTGCAGCGGATCGAAGGGGACGAGGGCCTTACCCTTCGATCCGCCCGCACCATCCTCTCCTTGGATAAGTTCGGGGAGATTAATATCGGGAAAGGGAAACGCGAACTCGGTGTTCTTGTCGTCTTCGGCCATGAGCGGTATCGACACCCTCACTACCAAAGATTGGCGGTGCGAGCGAGGATCGGCGGTCTCTCCAAAATGATCGAGGCTGCTATCGTATTATTCTTAAAATGGCGAGCAAACTATAGTCAACGAGCAAGAAAATACGCCGGCCGTCAAGACTGACCCGGAACTCGTCTGACCTTACCATCCGCGATTTCTCGTAACGCTAATACGACCTCGCGGTTATCGGATTCGATTAAAGGCTTCGCACCTTTGAAGAGTTGTCTCGCCCGTAAGGACGCAAGCATCACCAGCTCAAACCGGTTATCAACCCGTTGAAGACAATCCTCGACCGTGATCCGTGACATAAAATTCCTTAATACCAAACAGATTTAATCAAATTTCTTATGGGGAGTCAACGTAGCGCTATCGAACTACTGGGAAAGACGAGCTCACCGCGTCACGCGGCTTTGAGGAATAAAGAGAGGAAGTAAGCGGTGGATAGAATTTAGGGGCTAGCCGCTCTGATGACTCATTCTAATGTTCGATCTGTTTGCAGGCTTTGGTCTTTGCAAAAGCCATATCGAGGGCAATTCCGGTAACAACCGCTTGCCAGGCCTCGTCTTCGGAAAGGCCTCGGCCTTTGATTGAACGCCAAAGGTAAATGATTTCTTCCTCTGTTACGCTTTCGAACAGATCCTGATCTCGTTCCATATCTAGCGCGGACATTGGGTTCATTGGCATCATCTTCGGTTATTTCAACCGCCCTTTTCTTTTGATGACAGTAAACGTTAGCAAATGAAATGCCACGATCCTAACTTGTTGAAATTACACTGAATCGAGAATGTGCGGAAGAATGGCGTGACGGTAATTTGTGCAAAGATTGTCGAGTTCGACGCAAATCGTGGCGCAGTGAGCAGGGATTTTCCTTCAAAAAAACCGTATCCCCATCCACTAGTCTAAAACTGCAATACCAGATATTTCGACCATGCAATCCGGATTATAGAGACGCTTCACTTCCACGAGCGTGATTGCTGGAAAATATTTTTCAAATACTTGCGTGTAAGCGGACCCCAAAGGCTTCTTGTTGGCCCAATAGGCCGCCAAATCTGTAACGTAGATCGTCAGGACCGCATACTGGTCGGGACGTCCGCCGACCGCGTCAATGGCAGTTTTGAGGTTACGAACGACTTGCGTGAACTGGGCGACGAAATCAACTTTACCGACAACTCGCCCTTGGTCGTCAAAAGGTGCCTGACCAGCTACGTGAACCCTCGTGCCGCTGGTAATTTTCGCGACGTGGGCATAACCAACCGGTGGCTCCAAACCCTTCGGGTTTAACAATTCAAACGACATCATTCCTCTCTTTCATTGCACCGAACCAGTCGTCGCCGGACTCCAATAATCGATAAAACTTTTCATTTCACCAACAATGTCCTCGGATGCAGCCACGTAAGGCAAAATGATTCTGGTCGCTCCCGCTTCAATATAAGGCTTGATCTGCTCGACAACCTCAGCCGCGGAGGTCGCAGCGACTAAGGGCAGCGAACTAAACATCCGATCCGTGACCAGCTTGCGAGCGGCATGAAAACCGCCTGCCTTCCACGCGGAACGCATCGCTTCGACTTCCTCGGCGAGTCCCATCCGACCTAACAAATCGCGGTAATAATCAGCTAGAGCGTAATAGGTTAGCGCGTGGCTCAAAGCCTCGCGCGCCACATCATATTGCGGCGCGATCGAGCAGCGGATCTTGCAAATAATTTCCATCTTCGACGGATCTTTGCCAGCCTCTGCCGCGCCTGAGCAAACTTCCTCGCGTATGCGGCGAATTTCGGTCGGGTTCGCCATATTGATCAATACACCGTCCGAGATGCGCCCCGCCAAGCGGGTCATCTTCGGACCGAAGGCCGCGACGTAAATGGGGATTAATCGACCCGATGGTTTGAATGCCATCTTGAAATTCTGCGCCGTAAAAAACTTCCCCTCGAAGCTGAGCTTTTCGCCGCGCATCGCCGCCCGCGTGATGTCAATATATTCTTGCATCCGTGAGAGCGGCCGATCGAAGTTCTGTCCATGCCATTTGGCTATCGTCGGATTGGACGACCCGATACCGAGCAGAAATCGCCCTCCTGACAGTTCATCGAGTCCCACCGCTTGGAGCGCCAACGTCGCAGGAGTGCGCCCGAGAATATGGTAAATGGCCGAGCCGACTTTGAGTCGTGTGGTGACGGCGGCTATGGCCGACAGCATGACCGTCGGATCCTTGTTGTTCGCTTCACCCCCCCACGCGCAGTCGAAGCCGTGGGCTTCAGCCGAGCGAGCCAGTTCCGGAATCGCGTCCATCGGCAACTGGGCGCCCGAGTTGAACTCTATGTCGATCTTCATGTTCTGCGGCGAACTTTCCGGGTTTGTCTTTAATTGTAACTGGCCGGCAAGTTGGATTTCAAAATCTCGATGCCTTCGGTTTTTTCCACGTGGCGGATAAATCGATATTTGTTTTCAACCTCGTCGATCGGATACGGCGGCACATCGACGCGATCAGTGCTCGTTTTCGCGCCGATGAAACATAACTCGTTTTCGCTGACAGCAGAGCGGATGACCTTCTCGAACTCTTCGAGGGAATTCGCCCAATGCGCATTTCCGATCCCTGCCGCACGCGCCAGACCCACGAGATCGGCTCCCGCGCCGGTTGCGGTTTTTTTGCTGCCGGAAGCTTCGTACACTTCGTTGTCGAACACGATGTGAATCAAGTTTTTTGGCTTCATCCGCGCGATCGTCGGCAGCGAACATAAATTCATCAATAACGAGCCATCGCCGTCTAATGCGATGATCTTGCGGTGCGGTAAACCGAGCGCCATGCCAAGAGCGATCGAGGAGCAAAGTCCGAGCGTGCGNATTCCAAAGTGACCGCGCCCGCCGAGCTCACGACCAGAGCGTCCTGGGCCACCGTCGCAACTGCTTGCAAGCAATCAAAACGTTTCATCGATTTTACTCAGATCTACAATCGAACTCATTCTCGGCGGCCTTTTTCAAAGCGACTTCAGTTGCGCGCGCCGGCCAAGCGCTTCCTTGGTGAGCAGCAGCGCCACCGGCCGCTTGGAATCTTCGGTCAATATTTGCGCTCGGCGGATCAGCTCTTGAGCGTCATCTGGATCACGCATGATGTACGCGCGGATACCTAAAGCCTGCAACACAGGTTCGGTAAGACTGCCCGTCGTGCTGAAGGTGCGGTCACCGATATCTCCGGCGTAATAGATCAACAGTAAAAGCGGAATTTGGTATTGCAGCAGCGTGCTGACGATGGCGTTATTGCTATTGAAGAACCCGCCGTTCTGCATGATCGCAGCGCACTTCTTGCCGACTAGATAAGCGCCGGCGCAAATGCCGATCCCTTCTTCTTCCCGGCAGAGTGGAACGTGGATGATATCTCGATCGTTCTCCACCTCGTGCAGCAAGGTCTCTAGATTAATATCCGGCAACGTCGCGACGAGATTGATTCCGGCGCTTCTTAATCCGCCAACGATTGTTTGCGCCGCCGCCAGCGGGTTCAAGCGTGACTACCAACTTTTTTCATCGGTGGCTATTCGCTTAACATCAAAAAACGGCTAGATCAAGATTAATTTCAGAACGATTTGCGCTTTTCCTTTCGGAAAATTCTTAGTATAAGTGCCGCAGGGAAAATGATCAGCTGAAAGGAGCAAGACCATGATCAAACTCTACGATTTTAAATCTTCACCCAACTGTCAGCGCGTCAAGGTCGTGTTGGCGGAGAAGAATCTGCCCTATGAGATAGTGCCGATCGATTTGCGCAATCACGAACAGAAAACCCCCAGCTATCTCAAACTGAACCCCTACGGCAAAGTTCCCGTGCTGACGGACGATGCCACCGTGCTTTACGAATCGTTAATCATCAACGAGTATCTCGACGAAAAATACCCCAACCCTTCGCTCATGCCGAAAGAACCGGGCAAGAAAGCCAGGGCGCGTATCCTGATCGATTATGGCATGGCGCACTTTGACAGCCCGTATCAAAAACTCCGCATGGAGCTCACGAAGGAACCCAAAGATCAGAATCAAGACGTCATCGCGAGCGCCAAAGGCGATTTGAAAAAACTCTTGCAGCGCCTCGAAGACGAAATCGGCGATCAACAATATCTCATGGGGGACTTTTCTCTGGTCGACGCCGATCTGCTGCCGCGCTTCACCCGGCTGGAAGGATTCGGTGTGCTTCCGGACCCATCTCTTCCTCGCTTGGGCAAGTACATGGAAAGAATGAAGGCGCGACCCTCGGTGAAGG
>VBKX01000139.1 GCA_005879435.1 Deltaproteobacteria bacterium | reverse complement strand
CCGACGAACTGCGACAGCGGTGTTACCATGATCGGGTAGCCGAAGTCGGCGCGCACTTGTGCGGCTTCTGCCAATGTCTGCTCGACCTTGTTTTCCATGCCGACACGGCGCAGCTGGTAGCGCAGGTTGGAAATCATGCCGCCGGGGATCTGATGCACATATTGGGCGTAATCATACTCCGGCGTTTTGCCGATGGGCAGATTTTCCTCTTTGGCGCAGGCGGTGAAATGCTTCGCCACGTGCCGCAACGGTGCTTCATCGATCGCGGTTTTGAAACCCAGCGCGCGCGCATTCATCGCGACGTTGAAAATCGACGGATTCGACGATCCATCGGCCAGCGGTGGAATGGCGGTGTTAACGTGAAACATGCCGGCTTTGATCGCTTCCAGGCAACAGAGCGTACCGAGGCCGGTGGTGCAATGTGTGTGCAATTCCACGGTCTTCCCGCAGGCCGCCTTCAGCACCGCCGGCACTACAGTCTTGGTTCTTTCGGGCGTTAAGATACCGCCCGGGTCCTTGAAAATGACGCGATAGACATCGAGGGCAAATGCTTCGCGGATCTTGTTGGCAAAGTATTCGTCGCTGTGACGCGGCGACACGGTGTAGATCAAATTGATAATCGGCTTGAGGCCAGCGTTCTTTGCCTGTTTAACGCGCCAAGCCCAATCGGCCGGATCGTTCCACGAGTCGGAAATGCGCACCTCGGTTACACCGACCTTGGCCATGCAGCTGTCGTAAAGCTGATGCAGCGCTTCCGGGTAAATCGCAAATCCGCTTCGCGTGCCGTGGATCAACCGTAAGGGTGTTTTTTTGAATTTCGGGATGACCAACCGATAGCGTTCCCAGGGATTCTCGCGCAGCTCTTTGACGCATTTGGGCAGTTCCACCGGCCCGCCGAACTCCACGGCTTCGAAACCAGCGGCGTCGATGTATTCGACAATGGGCACGATCATGCCGGTTCTCATGTTGTACGCCCAGAGGCTTTGTTGCCCGTCGCGTAATGTGGTGTCGACAAAACGAACTTCAGTCATATAAGTAATGCGCGGTTTAAATTTAGCTGATCATTAAACTTTTTTATAAATACAGCTTGCCGATCCGATGATTAACGTCGTGGCGGACTGATCGCGGTTCTACTCCTCGCGCAGCCCGCACCTCGAGTTTCCTGCCGCCGTCAGCGAGCTTAATCGTCGCCCGATAGACTTTGCCGGTCTCCGGGTCGAGTATCTCGCCACCTTGGTATTCGTCTCCTTGCTTTTTGAGTCCCCAAAGAAACGTCATGCCGAGGACCGGCTGATTGCGGTGGGCGCCGTCACATTTCTCGCACTTCGGAGCCGGATCGTCGCCCGGCGTAGGGAAAATTTTTTCTATCTTTCCCTCGAATTGCCCGTTTACTTCTTTTATCCGAACCAAACCTTTGGCTTGACCGGAGTGCTCATCAATGGTTCGCCAAAGGCCAGCCGGCGATAATTCGACTGCGCCGAGCGGGCAGGCGTGGAGCATCAGGATGATCGCGCCGACCAGCCGATATGGAAAGTTGTGAGTGTGCATATAGAGCTATTTACCAGTTGCAAAAGCGATTTTCGATATAGGTGACGATGCTGACGAGAGTGATACCGAAGAGAGCGAGGAGCACGATGGCGACGAACGCCGGCGCCATCTCGAGCGCGTTAGCCTTGAGGTTAATAAAATAGCCGAGCCCTTTCGACGACATGAAAAACTCCGCGACGACGACGCCAACGATGGCGCGGCCGATGCTGGTTCGCAGCCCGGCCAAAATATAGGGCACGGAGGACGGCAATGTGATGACCCGCAGGAAATTATCATCGACTTCGCGCGCGCCTTGGATCGAATTGATGATCAACGGAAAAACCGCGGACCAAAAGACGATGATGACGCGCGACGTCATGCCGATGCCGGTCCACATAATTATTACGGGAAGGAAGGCGATATAGGGAACACCGTAGACAGCGGCGATGACCGGCTCAAAGGTCGCGTTCAGCCGAGGAAACCAGCCGATGGGCAGTCCGACGACAACGCCGACGACGAGCGCGATCGAAAGCCCGAGAAAAAGACACTGCGTCGTGATGAACAAATGGCCGAGAAATTCCGGCGACGGAAGGAGTCGCAGCGCGGTCCGTAAAACTTCCAGTGGCGAGCTGACGAATAGTGGATCGAGTACCTCTGTCGAAGAACCGAGCTGCCACAAAAGCAAACAACCGACGATTCCCACCGTTCCCCAGAGGAAACGGAAGTAACGTTCGGTCCAGTGAACCGACGGAAGCGTCGGAAGGACTTTAGGTTCTGTTGCCGATCTTTGTTCGCTGGAAATTGCCGACATAGAGCACCTCCCGGTCAATTCGGGGATTCGATGAGATTCCAAACTTGTTTTACGTAATCTTGGACGCTGGAACTATGCTTGGTTTCAAGCGAGCGCGGCCGCGGAATCTCGATTTTCACGATCGCGCGAACTTGCGCCGGCCGCGCGCTGAAGACAAAGACTTGATCCGAAAGAAACACCGCTTCGGCGATGTCATGGGTGACAAACAACATGGTCTTGCGCGTGCGCTCCCAGATCTGCGTCAACTCGACCTGAAGCTTTTCGCGAGTCTGGGCGTCAACCGATGCGAATGGCTCGTCGAGAAGCAAGATATCCGGGTCCACGGCAAGCGCTCTGGCGAGGTTGGCGCGCTGCTGCATGCCGCCGGAAAGTTCCGAGGGGTAGCGCCCTTCGAAGCCACGCAAACCGACCATATCGATAAGGCTCTCCACTTTATCTTTATGCTGCGGATCTAAGGTGTTTTGCAGGTTTACGCCGTAAGTGATGTTAGCCCAAACCGTGCGCCAAGGTAAAAGCGAGGCGCTTTGAAACACCATGGCGCGATCGGTGCCGGGGCCGGTGATCGGTTTGTCGTCGACACAAATCTCGCCCTGGTTGATCGGCAGCAGGCCATCGATGGCGTAGAGCAGGGTGGTTTTGCCGCAGCCGCTCGGGCCGACGATGGAAACGAACGCGCCTTCTTCGACTTCTAGATTGATGCCGTTGCAAGCGATCACCGGTTCCTGGTCGTGCTTGCCTCGGTAAATGATGACGACGTCGCGCGTAACGATCTTGTTACTCATGAATCAGTTGACGGATTCGGAGGGCATTTCGCATCGCAAAGCGCCGACCCTGATACGACAGATTTCGCCGCGCTTGGTTGGATTTACTCTTGCGACTATGTCGACATCATTTGTACAGCTTGTCGACAAACCCTTGCGCCACCAGCTTATCGACGTAGCTGTTATTGATGTAGGGCTTAAGATTGAGTTTGCGCGTTTCCTCGACGGTCGAAAGCTCTTGCGTTGCTTTGATCACTTCAGGAGTGACCCGCGGTATCGTCGTGAGCAGCGGCATAAAAAACTCGTAAGCGTAGGAGTTCCATTCTTCGTTGGTCACCCCGGCATATTTGGGCAGGACGGTTAAAGTCTTTTGCTTGTTTCGCTTGACCACAGCGATGCCTTCTGTCACCGCAGCGGCAAAGCGTTGCAGCGTCTCGCCGTTTTTCGCCGCATAACTCTTGGTCGCCGTCCACCCCTGGTTAGAGTAGGTGATGTCGCGCAGATCGCCCAGCCGCTTCTGGCCGGAAGGCAGCAATTGTTCGCCGAGCGGCGGCAAAATCAAAGTCGCGTCTATCTTATTCGCTTTCATGGCGCTGATGAGATTGCCCAGACCGCCGAGATAGACAACATTCACGTCGGACTTCTTGATGCCGTTCTTCGCCAGCCATACGCCGATCATCAGGTCACCGAGAGAGTTCGGGTTCGTCGAGCTGATCGTTTTGCCGACGAGATCCTGGACGCTTTTGATATTGGGCTGGACCCAAATCTCCAACACGGTGTACGGCATGCACTCGCCGAAGACGGTGAAGTCAGTGACGCCTTTAGCGATGGCATCGAAGATCACACCGGCGGGTCCCATGGCGACATCGACGCTTTTGGAGCGCAACGCAGCGACCGCCTGGGAGCTGCTGTTGATCTGCTGCAAAGACACGTCCAGGCCGTGCTTATCGAAGATGCCGAATTCCTTGGCGACGAAAAGATTGACGTATTGACCGCCGGCGGCACTATAGCTGACGGTCATTTTGGCGGCTGGTTTTTGAGCGATGGCTCGCCCGACTCCGAACGTCATGCCGCTTAGAACTACGACAAGCCAGAGCGCGGCGCGAAAAAGTTTCATGGGTCACCTCAAAGGGCATTCTGCCTTGGCAGAGTTTCTTATTCTCACTTGGCCGTTGTGTCAATGATTATGAACGGAACCGGAGAACGGCAAGCCGCTGAAGGTCATGAACCCAGAATCAACTTGCCGGCTGAAATTTCGGAAAGACTTCCCTGGACATGAGTTCCAGAGTTCGGCGCACGTCGGTCATCGGAACGCCGCCGAAATTGACCATGCAGATTACGTGAGTCACGCCGGTTTTCTCATATTCCCGGAAGATCTCTTCCGCTTGCGATGGAGTAGTGAAGACAACGAGGCTCTCTCGCTTGAGCTCGTCGAAATCGGGGATCTTCGATCCCGGTCGACGGTGCGTCTTGGTGAATGAGGTGACGCGGTCGAAGTAGGGACGGCTGAGCCTGGCAGCTTCTCCCTCATTCTCATGCAGATACACGTGCAAAGCGACCATGATGTTTGACTCTGTCCTATGGCCGGCACTGACGTAATAGTCTTTGTACAGATCGTTCTTCACTTTTACATCGAGGAGATTGTTCGAACGTGCGAACGGGATGCCCATCATCGGCCAACCCAGTTGACCAGCTTTGACGAGAGTTTCGTCGCTCGACGCGGCGAGCCATATCGGCGGCATCGGCTTCTGCACCGGTTTCACGTAAAGGGTCGCGTTGTCGTAGCGATAATACTTTCCCTCGTGCGAGAACTCCTCTTGTGCCCAGGCCTTCAAGATCACGTCGGTCGCTTCCCAGAAGCGCTCTTTCGCCTCTTCCATGGTCATGCCGAAGGTTTTGAATTCCACCGGTGAAAAACCGCTGCCCAAGGCAAATTCCAGCCTGCCGCCGCAAAGGTTGTCGGCGAAGGCGTACTCTTCGGCGAGAACCAGCGGATTGTGAAAGGAAGGCACGGCGACAGCCGGGCCCAAACGGATTTTCTTTGTCCGCTGCGCGAGAGCCGCGATCACCATCGGCGGCGACACGCAGGTGCCGTACCAGTAGAGATGATGCTCGCCGAGCCAAAACGAATCGAACCCCAAATCCTCGGCCCACTCGGCTAGGGTCAAAACTTCCTGGTAGTATTTCTGATTGGACCGTCCGAGTTAGGGTCGACCCGTTCTTACCCTAAGGCTAAGAAAATTACTATCCGCGGCACAAAGATTGTGTCGGAATCGCGGAGGTCACTTTGATGTCATTGAGCGTCAGCGAAGAATCTCGCATTGTCCACTACCTACGAAGACGAGATCCTTCGGCTATCGCCTCAGGATGACATTGCGACACCGCCTCGACACGAAGAAATTACCTGAGCGCGGCAAATACGCCATATCGCATTGTTCCGGTTTCATAGGCCAGTCGAATGCGAAAAACGGTTTTGGCAAACACCCGGTTGGTAAAACGAGGATCCAAGAGCCGCCGGCGTAGGGCCGGATCGACCAAGAACCGCTTGATGAGCCGAAGCGCGCAAATTGTCCAGGTCTTTTTTACGTTGTGCGTTAGGTCCAAAAACTTCAGATCGCGAAAGCCGGTGTCTTCTAGCATCGTTCGGTATTCAGCGGCCGATGCCATACTCGGCAAACGACCCTCAGCGCAAATCGGCTCGAGAAGATACTTGGACTCCCACGGCGCCGGACGCTCGCGGGTGAGCCAGGCGGCCACCATTAAACGTCCACCCGAACTCAAGATTCGCCGGGCTTCGCTGAATAAATTTGCCTTGACCCGGATATGCTCGGTGCTTTCGACAGCAATGACAACGTCGAATGTTTCCGACGCCAGGCGGTTCTGCAGCGCGTCGCCCAACAGGAAATTGACATTGGGCTTCTCCGCCGCGGCCAGTTTCGCATGCTCATATTGTTTCTTCGAAATCGTAATGCCGGTTACGGCAGCGCCATATTCGCGGCTCAGTGTCAGCGCGGTGGCGCCATAGCCGCAGCCGATATCGCAAACGCGATCACCGGCGCGGATCGCCGCCCACTCGGCAACCAGGCGGGTCAAATTCAAGACCGCTTGCTCGACGGATTCATTTCTCGAGACCCAGTAGCCGTGATGAATGTTTGTGCCCCAAAAGCTGCGGTAAAAATCGTCAAGATCGTCATAATGTGCGGCGATGTCCGCAAGGCTGGGGATAGTTGTGGTCGGAGTGATCACGGTATTCACCTTACTACTTGCTCTTCACTACTTACCGATAAGGGTGAGGGGTAAGGAATAAGGAGAACCAACATTTATTTTCTGCCATAAAGCTTATCGACGAAACCGCTCTTCTTCATTTCGTCGACGAAGCGCAAATCGACGAAATCCTCCGGTTTCGCTTTGGCGGCGCGCGGATCGGTGAGCGCTTGTACATCAAGCGTCTGCTTCAAACCTTCGAGCGTCGGGTAGGTGTCTTCAACGAGAAATTCATAATTGGCCGCATAGGCCCCTTCCAGGACGCCACGATCCAGGCCTCGGGTATATTTTTGCATGACTTTGATCGACTCATCTTTACGCGTCTTGAAAAAATGCCCCGCTTCGGCGAGCGCCCAGACGACGCGGCGTACCTCGTCGGGATTTTCTCTGATCTTCTTCCTCGTTGCGACGCTGCAGTTGAACTGAAACGGCACTTTGAGCTTGGCCATGTCTATGATCACTTTGAGCCCGCCCTTTAGCCCCTGGAGCTTTTCTCCTTCGCTGACGATGGTGAAATCCGTCTGGCCATTGACCGTCGCGACGAGCCGCTGGGGGGCGCCACCTAGCGTCACTGCCTTGATGTCTTTGTAAGGAATGCCGACTTTTGACAAAGCCAAACGCATGGCGAAGTCAGCCGAGGTGCCGGGGATGTGCACCGCCGCGGTCTTGCCGCGCAGCTCTTCCGGCGATTTGATGCCGGCGTTGCCGATGATGAAGTAGGGCAGCGTATTCATCTGGCTCTGAATGATTGCGACGTCGCCGCCGGCGAGATTCGCATTGATCACCGCAGTGCCGACAGCGCCACTATAACCGAGATCGCCGGCGATCAGGCTCTGAATGCCGCGCACGCTGCCGTCGATAAAGATGGTATCGAGGTCAAGGCCATGCTTTTTGAAGATGCCCGCTTCTTTGGCGATCCAGTAGACGACCGAAGAATTGCTGGAGTCCGATATATAGGCGATATAGCTTTTCGCCTGAACGGCGCGGCTGCTCCACGTCAATGAGCCAAGCAGCGCTATGGTCAGAACCGAATAGAATCGAAGGTTCATTGGCGCAATCTCCTTTGCTCGGAAGCCGTTGTGGCAATCTCGCTCAGGATTAGCGCAACGAGTGAATAACAACAAGAGAGGCTTCAACGGAGTTTCGACGGTTTCAAACTCTCCCAATGCCTCCATGTGAGTCCGATGCCGGCGGCGCAAAGCAGCGCCGCCGTGAGATACATCCACATAAAACCGGCCAGGTCGACGACGAACCCGTTAAAAAGCGCGCCCACGCCATTGCTCAAGGGAAACGCCACGGAAAAACTCGCCATGGCGCGGCCCCGTCTTTCTACTGGCGCACTTTCCATGGCGAGGGCAAGGATTTGCGCGCCGCCGATGGCAGAGCCGAGATACCAGAGCGCACCGCCGATAATAATACCCGCGAGATTCGTGACCATCGGCATGATGAGCAGGGCGATGGTTTCCAATCCAAAAGCAACGATGAGCGAACTGCCGCAACCGATTTTGTCCGAGACGCGGCCGAGGAGCGGGCGAGCGACCGTGCTCGTGATGCCGATCGCGACGTAGTACCAACCGAAATGGCTGACGCTGAGTTGACCCGCGTAGAGCACGACGAAACTCGAAATACAGGGTAGCGAAAGGTGCAGCGTAAAAAGGAGCATCGCGGCCAATAAGATGGGGCGGTCGAAAATATGGATGATCTCGCGCCACCAGGATTGAGCGGACGCAGGCTCGATAGCGCGCGGACGCGATGGCACTTCCCGCGACAGCATGTAGGCTGCGGCTGCGCCCAAGAGGACCAGGCTCATGGCGACAAAAAACACCGCGTTGAATCCGCCGTAGGGCGCGTCGATGATCCACAATGCGACGGCGGGAAACAATATTGTCGCGGTCGACTGCACGCCGCCATAGTAACCGGACGCTTCGCCGCGCCGATCCACGGGGGCCGCGGTGGCGAGCAGCGTGTAGCCGCCGGTGTTCATGCCGGACCAACCGATACCTCTTAGCCCGTTGGCGACCATCGTCGCTCCGGCGAAAGGGATGATACAGATCAAGGTGCTCAGCGTTTGCGTGAGCAGACCCAGGATCATCACGCCGGTTACACTCGAGCGGTCCGCCCAATAGCCGATGATCGGACGCGAGATCACGCTGGTGACGCCGAACGATGCGATTACCAGTCCGACGACGAACGGCGATCCGCCCAAGTGAGTAATGTAGAGTGGAAATGTGGGTTGGAGAACGAAATGCTGCGCGTAGCCGAGAAACTCAGCCAGGCAAAGCAGGGCGAAGGCGCGGGTCCAAATCGATTCGGGCTTGTTAGCGTCCATTGATGAGCTTCGTTAATTCGCTTGCGCTCGGAGGTTGGCCGCGTTGATCAACACAAAGATCAACCCCAGCGCCTGCACCGCGGTCAAGATGAAAAACATGCCGGTATAGCCGGCGAATTCTACGGCGCTGCCGGTGAGCAGCGAGCCGATGCCGTAGCTCAACGGATAAGCGATCGAGAAAGTGGCCATTTGCTTGCCGCGGCGCTGCGGGTCGGCGCGCTCCAGCGCAAGCGCCAGAGTCGTGGAGCTGCCGATCGCGTTGCCGAGCATGTAAAACACACCGCAGACGATCATGCCGACGAGATTTGAAACCGTCGTG
>VBKX01000670.1 GCA_005879435.1 Deltaproteobacteria bacterium | reverse complement strand
AGTCGGCATCGGGAATCTCCCCGTTCCGAGAAAGAGCCAGTAATGCCAGCTCATAGGCACGCGACGCGATATCCGGCGGCTGGCTCAACCACTGCATGATTATGCGAGTGGTTTCTTGTTTGTTATCGAAGATGAATCGGTGCGACTTCAAAACCGCGCGCAGCGCGCGCTTGATCAATGCGGGTTTTTCCTTAAGCAGACTATCTTTCACCGCCAAGCCTGCCAGCGGCAGCGCACGCTTAAGATCCTGCGGCCCGGCAAGGGCGTTATAACCATCCTTCATCAAGACCATATCGTAGGGAGTGTTCATGGCGATGACTTCAACAATGCCTGCGCGCAAGGCTTGGACCCGCACTGGAGCATCGCCCAAGGCCACCACCTGCACGGCGCTCGGGTTCAATCCTTTGGACTGCATCATATCTTCGGCCACCAGTTGATCGGTGCCAAATAGCGTCGAGACTCCAAGGCGCTTGCCGCGCAGGTCTTGGATCGTCTTCAGCTCGGGACGGCTGATTAGGAAATGATCGGTCTTGCGGACGGATATGGCGACAAATTTGAGTGGCAAGCCTTGGATAATACCGCGCAGCGTGGTGCCAAACGTCGTCGTGAACTCGATGTCGCCGTTCATCACCGCCAAACCGCCGAGCCGGGGATTCATTTGAATCATCTCCGCTTCCAGCTTTTCTTCTTTGAAGAATCCTTTGGCCAAAGCCACTTGATAAACCGTGGTGGAATTACTCCGGCTCGAATAAGAAATGCGGACTTTTTGCAAATCCTGTCCTGCAGCTGTATCCAACCACCATCCACACAAAAAAAAGGCCAGCGACAAAAACACGATCATTTGAACATCTTTCGGTTGTTTCACTTTCAACGCCGAGCTAAAGTTTGACTAATAGGACAATCGTCACATAACAAAGCCGACCCGCTATCTGCAAGCGGCTGAGCGACAATCATTCATTTCTTGACAAATAAGCGGCGCTCCGGATAAGAAATCGGAATGCCGATCGCCATGTCAGGACATCCGAAGCGCTAAAAATCCATGCCGTACAGCACCGCCAACGGACCAAAAATTTATTACGAAGTTTCCGGCGAAGGTTTTCCCTTCGTCATGGTTCATGCGAATCCCTTCGATCATAATCTTTGGATGTACCAGATTGCGCACTTTTCCACCTACTTCAAAATTGTCGCGATCGATATCCGTGGTTACGGTCGCTCAGACAAGCCTGAAACACCATTCAGCCTAAAAGACATGGCGGATGACGTGCTCGGTGTTTGCCGCGACCAGAGCGTCAAGGAAGCGATCCTCGGCGGCGTCAGCGTCGGCTCGGGCATGGCGATTCTGCTGGGTCTCGATCACCCGGAGATTTTCAAAGCGATTATTCTCGTCGGCGGCAGCAGCGGACCCGGCGGATCGATCGAAGAGCGCATCCACGGCTACACAAAAGTCGGCATAGAAAAATATCATATCCAACATCTGCGCGACTTGGTGGCGCCCGATTTCGCCGATTCAAAGTTAGGTAAATATCTGCTCAACACGTTCGTCGAGCGCGACCCGTGGCTCTCGAGTGAATCCATCGGCCAGATTTTTCGCGCCCGCGGCGGTCTCGACATGACGCATCGGCTCAGCACCATGAAAGTGCCAACTCTGGTGGTCAACGGTGAGTACGACAATTCTTTAAAAGGCGGAAAACTGACGGCGTCGCTCATTCCCGGCGCCGTGCACAAAGTGCTACCGAAGACGGGTCACGCCTGTAACATCGAAGATCCTGCGAGTTTCGACGAGTTTGTCATCGATTTCCTGCGCGCCAACAATCTCATGCCAAAACCGGCGAGTTGAGCGCGGCGTTTGCCGATTCAGCGCTGCGGCGCCAACTCAGAGATGGAGAAATCGTTATGGCTGTCAATATCGAGAAGCTTAAAAGCATGACGCCGCCGAAAGGCATGGATTTTCACATTAGCAAAGTCGGTCATGTCGTCTTGCAAGTCTCGGATCTCGAACGTTCGACCGAATTTTACACCAAGGTTCTCGGCTTCAAAGTCTCGGACGTTTATCCGGAAGAGATGATGCCCGGCGGCATGGTGTTTCTACGTTGCAACACAGACCATCATTGCCTTGCTCTCGTCGGCGCCGGTGACGGCAAGAACGCGAATAGAGAATTGCATCACCTCGCTTTCGAGGTGCCGACGCTCGCCGAAGTCCTGCGCGCGCGCGATCGCTTGCGTGAATGCGGCGCTAAGATCGACTTTGAAGGGCGACGGCGTGCTGGTTGCCAGATCGCCGTCGAATTTCGCGACCCGGACAATCATTCATTGGAAATTTACTGGGGTGTCGATCAAGTCGGCAGCGACGGTCGCGTGCGCCCAGCCAACGAGTGGCACGGCGTAAAATCACTCGACGAAGCGATTGCTAATCCTGTGCCGGGACAGAATACGCATATTCCGAAATGATGATCATTCGAGAATTACGCGAGCAAAGGCAAACGAGAGTATGGCAAAGATGGCGTGTCATTCTGAGCCACAGGCGAAGAATCTCGGCCGAGATCTTTCACGTCGTTCAGGATGACAGCCATTAAGACGTCGAAGAGCCAGCCTGAACAACCTAATAAATGCAATCGTTGGAAACTCTCATCCGCGCTTCGTCTCGCGCCCTGGTTGTCGGCGTCGGTGGCGGCGGCGACGTGGTCGGCGCCTTGGCGACTGCGCGCTTCCTCGAATTTTGCGGCTTGGGATTCGTCCTCGGCGGTCTTTCCTGGGAACGAAACGTCTACGATCCGAGCCCCGGGCCACGAAAGCTTAGCGACACGCGCAATGTTCGCATCCTGCATCCTTTCGCCTGGATGGCAAAGGCCGATAGTCAAACCGATACCGGTGTCTATTTCGCCGAGTCGAGAATGGCGGCGGCGCTCGCCCAAGAGGTTTTACTGATCGACATCAACGGCGGCACCGCGGGCGTGGTGGATGGAATCGAAATCGCGATGCAAGAACTCCAAACCGACTTGCTTGTCGGCATCGACGTTGGCGGCGATTCGCTGGCGCAAGGTCACGAACCGGGCCTGCGCAGCCCGCTGGCGGATTCGATCATGCTCGCCGCGTTTGCGGAATTGGCAAAACGCGGCCGCCGTACCTTATGGGGCGTGTTCGGCTACGGCAGCGACGGCGAATTGACCGTCGATGAAATTGAAGCGGTGCTGAGCAAACTCCCGCTGTCAATGGGTTGCAGGGCGCATGGGCGCTCTCGCAAAAAATCGCCGCAGAAATCGAGGAGGTTATCAAAACCGTGCCCACCGAAGCGAGTGCCATCCCCGTGGAATGCTTCCGCGGCGCATGGGGGACAAAGCTGATTCGTGGCGGCCGGCGCACTCTCAAGCTCACGCCGCTCACTACCCTGACGTTTTTCATGTCGCCGGAAAAGTTATATGAAAGTATTTCCCGCCCGGCACAAGCCGTGCGTAAAAGTTCTTCTTTAGATGAAGCCAATGACGCGCTTCACGGCTTGGGAATCTATACCGAGCTCGACTTCGAGCGCGACCATTACAACGCGGCGAGGCCGCAGTGATCCGACACTTCTTCGGCCATTTGCAACGCGACGCGAAAATCTTAATGATCTCCCGCGGCGTCAGGGCATTTGCGTTTTCCTATTTGGGCGTGATTTTTACGATTTATTTGAGTCAGCTCGGTTACTCGACGATCACCGTTGGCTTTGTCGTCACCACAGCTTACGCCAGCGCGGCTGTCTTGACCGCCGTGTGGGGCTACCTGTCGGACCGATTTGGCCGGAAAAATATTCTGATGCTTTTGGCCGTGCTCACCATCGCATCTAATCTTATCTACATTTTTTCCAGCCATCTGATATTCATCATCGCCGCCGTCATCATCGCCAACGTCGGCGCCGGGGGTTCGGGCGGCGGCGGCCAAGGCGGCGGCCCCATGAGTCCGGTCGAGCAGGCCCTGCTCGCGGAAAAATATACGCCGCAGAACCGTAACGGAGTCTTCGCCGCCAATGCTTTCGTCGGTTCGATGATGCGTGCGTTAGGCGCGCTGTTGAGCGGTTTGCCGCAGCATTTACAGGAAAATCGGGGTTGGCAGCCGATCGCTTCGTACAAGCCGCTCTTTGCCTTAACGATCGTTTTTAGCGCCGTGCTGATCTTTGCCTACTCGCGAATCGACGAGCATCACGTCGCCAAAAAACGAGCGAAGAAACCAATGGTGACCAAAGCCAACGCCTTCGTGGTCAAGATGTCGCTGCTCGGAATGATCGATAATTTGGGCGGCGGATTGGTCAGCCCGCTGATCTCCTACTGGTTCTTTCTGCGCTACGGCGTCGAGCTCAAGTCTCTCGGCTTCATGTTTTTTTTATCTTATTTTCTCGCCGCCATGTCGTTTTTAACCGCGCCGATCATCGCGCGCAAAATCGGCGTGGTCCGAACCATGGCGTTCTCCCACGGTTTGGCATCAGCGATTTGGCTCTGCCTGCCGCTGGCACCGACGTTTGCGATCGCCGCCGCCCTGACAATCGCTCGCTCCTATCTGGCTTATATGGACAGTCCACTCAGGAGTTCCTTCATCATGGGCGTCGTTCGCCCCGAAGATCGCGGCTCCGCCGCCGGCTTCACCACTCTTTCACGGCATGTTCCAGTGGCGATCGGTCCGACGATCTCGGCGTACTTAATGCAGGCGTTCACCTTGAACGTGCCGATATTTATCGGTGGCTTCCTGCAGTTCTTTCACGATTGCGTTTTCTATTTCATGTTCCGAGACGTGAAACCGCCCGAAGAAGAAGGGGCTACGCCGCAAACCGCGACGGCTTGATTATGGGACTGCTGCGAAACTTACACCGCGATGCCAAGTTGCTGATGGTCTCGCGTGGCATCCGTGCCTTCGCTTTTTCGTATTTAAACGTCGTGTTCGCCATCTACCTCGATCGGCTCGGGTACACGCCCGTGATGATCGGGGTCATTTTCACCGTTGCTTATCTGAGCGGCGCCGTGCTCACGGCGCTCTGGGGTTATTTGTCGGATCGGGTCGGTCGCAGAAAAATTTTGATGCTGCTTGCGATTCTCACGATCCTGTCCAATCTCATCCTTATCTATTTTAGCAGTCTCTTCTTTATTCTGGCTGCAGTTATCGTCGCGAACGTCGGCGCCGGCGGATCCGGCGGCGGCGGCTCGGGCGGCGGACCCTTCAATCCGGTGGAAGAAGCTCTCTTGGCGGAGAAATGCCAACCGGAAAACCGCAATCAGATCTTTGCCGTCAATTCGTGCGTCGGCTCGATCATGGGCTCTTTAGGCGCTTTGGCCAGCGGCTTGCCGCAGTTTCTTCAAGAAACAAAGGGCTGGAGTGCCGTCGACTCCTACAAACCGCTTTTCGGCTTGACCATACTTTTTAGCGTCGCGCTCCTGTTCGTGTATCGGGCCATCGGCGAGGAGGAACACCAACCCAGGCCTGCCGAAAAAAAGATGTCCAAAAGCACCGGCGTCTTTGTCACCAAGATGTCTTTGCTTGCAATCGTCGACAACTTCGGCGCCGGTATGGCGGGTTCGTTGGTCGCCTATTG
>VBKX01000673.1 GCA_005879435.1 Deltaproteobacteria bacterium | reverse complement strand
AGCCCAGCTTCATAATTCAGACTCGGAAGCAAACCGGAACGTCGGTGACTAGCTATCTGGGTAATCTTAACGTTGCGTGATTTGTCGGAAAGCGAAATTGATAAGGAAGGATTTCTTAGCGGATATTGCCGTGGTTTAAACCGCCGAAAGAGCGAAAAGGAGTCGACGTGTTTGATCATATCGGTGTTGGCGGGCCTTAGCTGGCTTTGATCATATGATAATAGAGCCGGAACAGATCGTGATCGACTTATCCACGCCGCTCTCGATGCGTTCCTCCTTTCGCTTTCCACTCCAGTCCGAGACCTCACGGCGCGAAATGCTTTGGGGAGCCGTGCTTCTTGTGGCGCTCCCAGGTATCGGCTGGTTTCTCAACTTGGGCCATCGGGTCATCGTTGTCCACCGGATGCAGCATGATCAACCGCCCTGGCCGGCTTGGCACAATTATGGAGAGCTTTTTCGACACGGCGTAGTCACGGCCGGCGGCATGGCCTACTACTACCTGCCTGGCTTCATCGTGGCTTACGCTGCATGGTCTCTCGTTTCCCTTCCTCTCGGTCTCGTTGCTGGCGCGTTGTTATTGGGCGCGACAGTCGCGATCCCGGGCTACATGTCTCACTATTGTCGCGAGTTTGACGCCGCAGAAATCTATAACCCGTTTCGGGCTCTACGCCGGTGCATACAAGGCGGCATCGCGTACTGGCATGCGTGGTTGATAGCGCTCACCGCATTGGCGATATCTTTTGCCGGCCTGCTCGCCTTGGGCGTAGGGTTTTTGGTAACGAGCGTGTGGTTTTGGCAGGTAGCGGGTTTTTCGTTTGCGAGCGTATTCACGCGGCGGTTCGGGCTTGGAAACGCAAAGTCATCGGCCGAAGCGTCGGAGCCGACCCGTGCACAGGCGTCACAGCCTCGCGCGACCACCCCACGCGCGGACAGCTCAACGATCCTTCGCTAGCCGCACGATTGAATTCAATTCTCCATCTAACAAATCCTGCCAAATTTGAGAGAAGCGCGATCAGTTCAATCCGAGGCTGATTCTGATTTTCCTATTCAACGAATCTTTGTCGCCTTCCATCGTAAATCTCACTTTTCTCTACGACCGGCCGCGTGATACATAACGAATCGTGTGTGCAATGAAGAAAGCGGGTGTCGTATCAATCCTGTTTGTGGTGGTCTTGCTTGCTGTTGCAGTCATAGCCGACGCGCAGCAGCCGAACAAAGTGATCGCGTTCCGCGGCTGATACTGTCCGACGACTCTCCAGACCAGAGAAGCTTCCGGCGAAGTTTCGCGGGGAGCCGGTGTGCTATGTCCAGCGGTCGACTCGGCCCTTAATCAAGCTCATTGCGACGAACGTGAGGATCGTCCGAGAGGCGATGAGCTAACAGAAGACGCGCCGGCCCGAATGCTTTGCCATCCGCCGATGCGCGTCTTCTGCTCCTCTTGAATTGTTTATATCGTCTCTAAACTAAACGTCGCCGGATTTACGGCGATGTGTACTTCTAATCGCGACGCCCTGCGCGAAGACAATTATTTGCCGACGGTGCGTATCTGGCCGCGTATCTCGCCGCCCGGCGAGAGGTTCGTGTGTACGTTCGCGTAGGCCGCGCCGGCCCGGATGGCGGTGATCACCGCGGCAAGGTCACCAGTCGCGAGCTGCTGGGGCGCCTGAGACCCGGCTATGACGTTGGCGGCCGTGATCTTTCCAGTCACGCTGCCTTGTTGAGGGCACTGAGGAGCAAGACCCGTCGGATCAGGGTTTGTCGAAGTTTGGCACAGAAAGATGACGATGCTGCCGGTTATGCTTAGCTGGCCGACATGGATATGCGACTGAGTCACCGACCCCTGCAGCCCGTTAAACGTCTCCCTATAGTGGATGGCATCACTGTCCGGATCGATCGTGGCGATGAACTCGCCCCTCCCGGTCGTGGATACCGCCGCGGGCGTCTCCTCGTAGCCGGTCAGCAGAGCGCGGATCTGATCGGCCTTGGCCACAGTGGCTGTCGCTAATAAGCCAGCCACAACCACAATAAAAATTCCTAATCGTTTCATGGGACACCCTCCTTGTGTTCCAAATAGAGAGTTAGTTTCCTCGATAACTCAATCCCCCCACAAACGCCGCCATACCAACATTGAAGATGTTACGTCAATCCCCAAATGGGTACCTTTTCTATCCCCCAAGCGGGCGAGCGGCGCCGATGTTGGCTAAACTCCGGCACCGATTTATGGCAAAATCCGCGTTCAGTCAAAGAGGGGCGTTGCGCGTTTTCATTAAAACCTCCTCAAAGTGAAATTTGTGAGACAATGTGTAATCCGCAGGAGTGAATGAAATATTGCGGTTGTGCGAAGATTCAGTGACGCGATGGGCTAGACTCGAACGAATTGCATTTAAATCTAAGCTTTCATTAAGCGCCGCCTGTTTTCGAGACTCTCGGGATTGGAACGACTTGTTCCGATCCCGGAATCGGGAAGAAGGCTAATGAATCAACTAGACGACATCAGCCGCACAAAGTCGCGCAAGATGTCAACGCGAAAGTTGAATTGATTTCTTCTACCAAATCCTGCCAAATTTGAGAGGAGCGTCGATCCGTTCAATCTGAGGCTGATTCTGATTTTCCTATTCAACGAATCTTTGTCGCTTTCTATCGTAGATGTCATCTTCCTCTACTTCCACACGCATGATAAATACAAATCGTGTGGGCAATGAAGAAAGCCGGCATCTTATCAGTTTTGTTTCTGTTGGTACCGCTTGCTGTTGCAGTCATAG
>VBKX01000672.1 GCA_005879435.1 Deltaproteobacteria bacterium | reverse complement strand
CGGTACATGAACTCGTTGTAATTCCAACTATTGATCATGCAGAGCTTGCCCAGGTCGCCGCTGCGCACGATCTGGCGCATTTTGCGCATCGGCGGATCGAAACTATGCGTGTGCCCGCATAGAAGCTTGACGCCGTGTTTGTCGGCCGCCTCGTTCATCCGCTCCGCGTCGTCGAGATTCAAGGCCATCGGCTTCTCGACGATCACATGTTTTCCATGTTTCGCCGCGATGATCGCATGCTCGGCATGCTGCGCCGGCGCCGTCGCGATATAGACCGCGTCGACGTTGGGGCTTTGGCAAAGTTTCTCGATGTTGTCATAGGTCTCGGCACCGAAATCGGCGCCAAACCGTTCTAACGCGCTACTTCGCTTCGCGTCCGCCGCGGCGGCAAGCTTGATGTTGGGCAGGCCGGCGATTTGCGTCAGCACCTTCGTCGCGTCCATGCTCAGGCCGGCAAAACCCATTCTCAATACGTCGCTCATGTTCTCTCCCAGGCCAATTTGCGGCGCGCATTTTGTCCGCCGGCGCATACATTACGCCGGTCAGAAATTGGTCTATGCTACTATCGAAACAAAACCAGCATCAAATTCTCCGCTCATCACTTCTCCGTTCGACCGCTGACGAGCACGTACGCCCGTTGACCGCCAGTGGCGAGTCGACGTAAAGAAACCATGAACGAGGTGAAAATGAAACATCTTCTGGCTCTCTTAATCACAGCGCTTTTCTTCGCATCCTCTTTCGTCCAGGCCGCCTCGGCTCCACCGACGATCCGCGTGGCCTACACTTCGATCACGGGAAACCGGGCACCGTTCTGGATCGCCAAGGAGGCGAAACTTTTTGAAAAGCATGGACTGCAGGTGGAACTGATTTATCTTCAAAGCGTCGCGGTCGGCATGCCCGCGCTGCTCGGCGGCGACTTCCAGATTCTCGCGGGCGGCGTCGCGGGTTATCTCAGCGCTGCTTCACGCGGTGCGAAATTGCTCTTGTTCGGCACCTTCGGTCCGACGCCCTATATTTTGTTTACGCGACCCGAGATACAGACCGTTGCCCAACTCAAGGGCAGCATCATCGGCGTGAACCGCATCGGCGCGAGCGACTATTACGCGGTGCGGCGTATCCTGCAAAGACTCGATTTGTCTCCCGATCGAGATGTGAAAATCATATCAGCGGGCTCGCCGCTTGACCGGCTTATTTCGGTAGAAAAAGGCGCTATCCACGGCACCCTCGGAACCGATATGGGTCTGGCGACCAATCCGGTGAAAGTTCGGCGGTTGGTCGACCTAACCCAAATGGGAGTCGAGGACCACGGCAGCGCATTGGTCACGACAGTTAATTTCGCGCGCACTCAGGCCGATACCATGGACCGGTTCGTCCGCGCGTTCGTCGAAGCGATCGCGCTGGGAAAAAGAGACAAAACCCTAGCCAAAAAAGTCTATGCCAAATATCTGCGCCTCACCGACGACAACCTGCTCGAACTCAATTACAAAGTCTATCTATCGGGCTCGATTCCGAAAATACCGACTTTCCCGCTGGACGCGTTGAAGAACGTCATCGCCGATTTGGCCGAGGAAAATCCTAAAGCGAAAGACATAAAAATCGACGAAGTGCTCGATAATTCGTTCATTCAGCGCCAAGTGGATAACGGTTTTATCGACCGCCTCTATAAATAAGGCGGCAAAAGAGCTTGGGCGCGCGCGTACACCTCCTGAAATGAAAGAGCAGAGAAGACGATCATGCACATTCTCAACACGTTGACGGCAATAACCCTGATCTTTCTGTTTGGGATGGTTTTCGCCAACTCTGGGTCTCTTGCTGCCTCGCCAAGCTTGCGTCTGCGCGTCGGTTACACCTCAGTCGGCGGGAATCGCGCGCCACTATGGATCGCCAAGGACCAGAATATTTTCAACAAATACGGTTTGGACGTGGAACTTGTATATATCCCTGGTGCCGCCACTGCGGTTCCCGCGCTGTTAAGCAATGACCTGCAAATCCTCGCCGGTTCGGCGGCGACGACACTTCAGGCCGCTTCCCAGGGTGCCAAACTCGTCATCTTCGGCACCTTTGGGCCGACGCCGTACATTCTTTTCACGCGACCGGAAATCAAGACGCCGGCGCAGCTTAAAGGCGCGACCATCGGCATCAGCCGCACCGGATCGAGCGACTACTATGCGTTGCGCCGCGCCTTACAGAAACTCGGACTCGCGCCCGATCGCGATGTCAAGATCGTCACCTCCGGCGACGCGTCGGTGCGCTGGTCCGCGCTGGACAAAAACTTAATTCAAGCAACATTGACATCGGCGTCGACGATGCTGCGGAGGCCGATTCAGGCCAATCCGTTAGTTGAATTGATCAAGCTGGGA
>VBKX01000137.1 GCA_005879435.1 Deltaproteobacteria bacterium | reverse complement strand
ATGGCGAAAAGTTCTACATGGAAGAGGGCGATTTAATCCTTACACCCAACTGGACGTGGCACGACCATCATAACGAATCTCACGATCCGATTATCTGGCTGGACGGTTTGGACGGCCCGCTGATTCAATCGTTCAACATACTTTTTTTCGAAGAGTCTAAAGTCGCGGAGCAGCCGATCACGCACCAGACCGGCGAGTCCTTAAGCCGCCTGGGCTTTGCGCGCGCGCCGAAAAAAAACGAAAGCCATGAGCGCGGCGTGCCGTTTCGTTATGCCTGGAAAGATACTCACGCCTCGCTTCGGGCGATGGGCGATCACGACTGCGACGCCTACGACGGCCGATTGCTGCGCTATATCAATCCTGTCACGGGCGGATATACGTATCCGACGATGTCCTGCGAGATTCAGCTTTTCAAAGGCAAGGAATCGACCCGGACACACCGCCACACCAGCACGGCGATCTACCACGTCGTCCGCGGTCAAGGCCGAACCCGCGTCGCCGAAGGGTATCTCGATTGGAAACAGGGCGACACTTTCGTCGTGCCGATCTGGCAGTGGCACGCCCATGAGAACATTTCGAACGACGAGGCAGTGCTGTTTTCCATCAACGATCGCCCGGTGATGGACTCCTTACAACTCTATCGCGAAGAATCGGCAAATTAATTATCCCGGCTTCCTGCTCTCGCTCGCGTTCAAGACCTGACCATGGCTTCGCCAATCAAAATTAGGCTTGCCAGCCGCGCTTATGACGGCACGCTGCCGATCCTGCGCGGCCAGATGGGAATTCCCCGATTCGAGTTCGATATCACCGAGACTGAGGACGTGCCGGGGATGTTCGCCGGCATGTTCCAGGGGCGATATGACGTCTCCGAGATGTCGCTCGGCGAATTGATCTATTATACGTCGAGGGACAAGGCGGACTTCATCGCTATCCCGGTTTTTCCCTCGCGCATGTTTCGCCACGGTTTCATCTTTTGCCGCAAATCCGCCGGCATCAATCACCCGGCAGATTTAAACGGGAAAAAAATCGGCTTTCTCCGCTGGGTGCAGACCGCGGCGATCTGGATGCGCGGTATGCTGATCGACGAGTGTGGCGTGTCGGCGAAGGACAGGGAGTGGTATGTCGCTTCGATGCACCATTGGGATGATCATGATCCCGGCGCGACGGTCGAGCCGAGGGACGGTTCGGTAATCCGGATGATTGAAAACCGCGGCAAGACTACGTCCGAGCGGGCCGAGTCGCAGTTACCCACGCTGCTCAACAACGATTCGGTCAGGCGGCTGTTTGAAAATCCCCGCGAGGTTGAGGCAAATTATTTTCGCATAACAAAAATCTTGCCGATTATGCACGTGCTAGCGTTGCAAAAAAGTCTTGCCGACCGCTATCCGGAGCTGCCGGAAAAATTGTTTCGGCTTTACTGTGACGCCAAGCGCTGGGCGCAGCGTTGGCGGCGGGCGATTCCCAGTTTGGTCGAAGCTTGGCCGAATCATTATCTTGCGGAGGAGCAGAAATTATTTACCGTCGATCCCTGGGCCTACGGGTTGGAAGCGAATCGGCATGTGCTCGATACTTTCCTCGGTTACTGCCACGCCCAAGGTATTACGGCGCGGCGGATCGCGCCCGAAGAGATTTTTCATCCAAATACGCTGAAGCTCGTTGAATAGTCTGCATCAGCGACAGAAGGGAGTTTATAATGGCGACTGCAACGGCAGCTCAACCGACGCCAGTAAATACTTGCGACTTGCGCGACTGGCTGAAAGACGTAAAAAAACTCGAACAGCTCGAACAAATCTCCGGCGCCCATTGGGACTTGGAGATCGGTGCGCTCACCGAAATCATCCTCGAAAGAATTTCCACGCCACCCGCCGTCATATTCGACAACGTTCCCGGCTTTGACCCCAATCGCCGTGTGCTCGTGAACATGCTCGAAACTCTGGAGCGGACTGCGCTGACGCTGAATCTGTTGATTGACGCCTTGCGCGCGCGTTTACGGTCGATGCAGCCGATCAAAGCAAACGTCGTATCCGGTGGTCCGGTATTCGAAAACATCGAACGCGGCGATGATGTCGATCTCATGAAATTTCCCGTGCCGCGTTGGCATGCGGGTGACGGTGGGCGCTATCTCGGCACGGCTCATTTGGTGGTTACCCGCGATCCCGAAACCGGTATCGAGAATGTCGGCTGCTACCGCGTCATGCTGCAAGAAAAGGACAAGGTCGGTCTGTATATCTCCCCAGGAAAGCACGGCAAGATTCACTACGAAAAGGCGATGAAGGCGGGCAAGCCGTTTCCCGTGGCCATGGCGTTCGGCCAGCATCCACTGCTCTATATCGCGGCGTCGCAAGCGGTGCCTTTCGGCGTCAACGAATACGATTGGGCCGGGGGGCTCATCGGCCAGCCCATCGATGTGATTGAAGGACCACTAACCGGATTGCATTTCCCGGCCAGCGCCGAGTTCGTGATCGAAGGCGAGATCATTCCCGGCGAGTCGATGCAGGAAGGGCCGTTCGGCGAGTGGCCGGGCTATTACGCCTCCACCGGCCCCGAGCCGGTGTTGCAGGTGAAGATCCGATTATCTGCGGCGCGGCGCCGTTCAAACCGACGATTCACGGCATGTATCGCTCCTGCTTGCGGGCCGCGACCGTTTGGAACGGCATGGAGCAAGCCGGTGTGCCGGACATCAAAGGCGTCTACCTGCCGCCGCCGGCTCAGCGATTTATGATTGTCGTCGCCATTAAACAAAGATACCCCGGACACGCAAAACAGGCCGCTTTGGTTGCCTGCCAATGCCACGCCGGCGCCTATCTGGGACGGTATGTTGTTGTGGTGGACGACGACATCGATATCACCGATTTAAATGAAGTGGTTTGGGCGATGGCGACGCGCTCTGATCCCGCGACTTCGGTCGACATATTGCGGCGCACATGGAGCGGTCCCCTCGATCCGATCATTCCACCCGGGCAAAAGGGCCATAACTCGCGCATGATCATTGAAGCCGTGCGCCCGTGGGAATGGCGCGACAAGTTTCCCGCCACGAGCGCGATCAGCGCCGACACGCGCAATGAGTATTCTAAAAAATGGCAAAAGCAATTGGCCCAGGTGCAGGCGCGCTATGGACATGGGCGGCTTGAACCGCACTAATTCTTGCCGCTCGTTCGTCATAATTTGTCAAAATTGTCCGTAGACCCTCCGATGGCGTCACCGATCGAAGCCACGCGGCCATCTCACAAGATCAGCTAAAAAGACACTTCTAATGCGGGAAGAAGCACGGGACAGTACCAAAAACCGCACTAGTTGGCCAATTTTGTCCGCGACAGGTTAAGCACCGCGCTTTTGCGCCGTTAGTTACATTTTTCCGCCTCTCGTAGGAAATCTTTGGTAAAATAGAGTCTTAACTAGAGTTGTCAGTGTGTTGAAATAGTTTGGCATGAGACATGCTCCAGGTACACCGCGGTGGGCATTTAATAATCGAATGGAAGAAATCATGACACCGTCAGAAGTTGCCGCGCTTCTCAAAATACACCTCAAAACCGTGTATAAGTTGGCTGAGCGAGGCGTTATTCCTGGCAACCGCATTGGCCGTAGCTGGCGCTTCAGCCGGAGCGACGTTCTGGAATTGGTTTCCACGAAGCCGATGGGGTTGGCGGATGGCGCCGAAAGTCCTTTGCGTGCGGCTGCAGGCGGCGGAAAATAGCCTTGGCGAATTGAGTGGAATATTTAGATCGCATCAAGCAACTGCAAAGTTTGTTGGATGACCGGGGTAAGGTACTGGAAAAAATCTCCGGTATCCACTCCGCATTGAATTCGATCAAAACCACGGCAACGCCGCCGCCGGTTCCCGAAGCGTTGTCGAAAACTCAAGTTGTAGCTGAATCCAGTCCCGACCCCGCAGGTGACGATCGTTCATATGACCGTCTGCTGCGGACCTTGCGCGATATGCAATTGCAGATTGAACAGAGGGTGCGCCCGTTGGCGCAGCTGACCGTTCAGTCGGAAGTGGAACGCCTGCGCGAACAAGCTCAAAAAGTGCAAGCCGCGCTGCAAGACTGTCTGGCTCGAATCGACCAAGGCGTCGTGACCTGCGGCGAGCGCCTTCAAGAATACCAGCGCAGACACACCGATTTGACAGCACTCAACCAACGCATCGCTGCGCTCGGCGAGACGCCCGAATCGTTACCGGAAAGCTTAGTAGCGCAAGACCTCAGCGACACGATAAATCTCCGCTTGGAAAAATTGCGTCTCGCCGGGAAACTCTAACGGCGAGCCGCTATAGGCGAGATCAACTCGGCAAACTCTTCACGATAGTGCCATCTACTCGCCGTCCGAACCTCACCGCATCACAACCGATCTCACCACGCTTCTTCGAGTAACCCGAAATAGTATTTGTTGCACTCGCGCAATCATCTCGGAAGACATTTCTTAGACCGGCTATACGGCTAGGAGATTTTCCAGCCGCCACCGAGCGCTTTGATGAGCAGTACGCTCGCAGTCAAACGTCGCCCGAGAATATCGACGGAGGTTCGCTCATTGGCGAGCGCAGTGGTCTGCGCGACCACGACGTTCAAATAGCTGACGATTCCAGATTGGTATTGATTCATCGTCACGGTCAACGATTGCCGCGCTGCTTGTACCGCTTCGTCCTGCGCTTGCGCCTCGGTTCCTAGAATTCGTTGCGCCGCCACGTTGTCCTCAACTTCCTAGAAACCCGTGAGAACAGTTTGGCGGTAGGCGGCTACGTCGGTGTCGTAGACCGCGCGTGCTTGTTCTACCTGCGCTTTCCTGGCGCCGCCATCAAAAAGCGTCTGAGATAAATTAAACCCCGCGGACCAGAACCGACCCATCGCGGAAAGCCACTTCGAGGCGCTTGAGCTTTCAAAACCGCCCTGGCTGTCGATTGAAAGGGTTGGGTAGTAAGCCGCTTCGGCGACGCCGATTTGAGCATTGGCCGAGGCCACTGTTCGCTCTGCAGCGGCGACGTCGGGCCGGCGTTTCAGCAATTCCGCCGGCACGCCGGCAGGGATCGTCGGTGGCTGGGTCGCCAGCGGCGCCGCTGGGATGGTGAGATCAGCCGGTGCTTTGCCGATCAAGAGGGCGATGGCGTGCTCCAGCTGCGCGCGCTGCACGCCGATATCGATGGCCTGGGCCTGAGTGGTTTTCAATTGGGTCTCCGCTTGCAGCACGTCGCCGCGCGAGGCGATGCCGCTTCGATAGCGGTTGTTGGTGAGCTGCAGCGATTTCTCAAAGGCGACCGCGGTGTTGTCGAGCAGTTGTTTCTGCCCATCCAGCGAGCGTAGTTGAAAATAATCTTGCGCCAATTCGGCGCGCGCGCTCAGGGTCGCCGCTTCCAGGTCCGCCGCGCTGGCTTGAGCGGTCGCCTGGCTCGACTCGACGGTGCGACGGATTCGCCCCCACACATCTAGTTCCCAAGAGACGTCGACGGGGAGAGAGTGATCCGTGAAGGCCCGGCTATCCCGCACTGCCCCGGTGCCGCTGGTCGGGGAACGTGCGGTGCGAGTCATACCAACGCCGACCGTCACGGTCGGGAAGTAGGCCGCGCGCGCGGCTTGCACGAGCGCGCGCGCTTGGCGAAAGCGCCCCTCGGCTTGGGCGACGTTCTGGTTCGAGATTTCAACCTGCTGCTCCAAAGTATTGAGCTCGGGGTCGGCGAAGATCTCCCACCAGCTTCGACTCACAACGTCGTCGAGCGACCGTGAACTTGTCGCGGTTTCGGCTTCTTTGTAGGCACCCGGAGTTTCGAGCGCGGGGCGTTTATAGTCGGGACCAACGCTGCAAGCGGAAATCAGCAGCAGCGCGCCGGGAATCGCCAGGTAAAATATTTTTTTTTGTATTTCGTCACCAATTTGTTTTAGGTGCAACTTCATCGTCGCTTCCTACACTGATTCTGCCGCGAGCCGCTGCCGCCTGGCTTGGCGCAGGCGGGAGAAATAAAGCCGGCATCGTTCCATGTAAAGATAAGTGACCGGTGTGGTGTAGAGCGTCAGCATCTGGCTGAACACGAGGCCGCCGACGATAGCAATGCCCAACGGACGGCGCAGCTCGGAACCTCGTAGTCATCATGATCGGCCGAAAGCGCAGCAGGCAGGCTTGAAAGATCGCATCTGCGGGATTCTTGCCTTCGCTGCGCTCGGCCTCGAGGGCAAAGTCGATCATCATGATCGCGTTCTTTTTGACGATACCGATTAGCAAAATGATGCCGATGAGCGCGATCACGCTGAGGTCGGTGTGGCATAGCAGCAGCGCTAACAACGCGCCGACTCCCGCGGACGGCAACGTCGAGAGGATCGTAATCGGATGGATCATGCTTTCGTAGAGCACGCCGAGAACGATGTAAACCGTGATCAACGCGGTGGCGATCAGCAGCGGCTCGTTGGCCAGCGAGGACTGAAAGGCTTGAGCCGTGCCTTGAAAGCTGCCCTGGATCGACGAGGGCAAACCGATCTCGTTGCCGGCGATCTCTACGCTGCTAACCGCGTCACCGAGCGCCAATCCCGGCGCAAGATTGAAGGACAGAGTAACCGAAGGAAACTGGCCTTGAT
>VBKX01000671.1 GCA_005879435.1 Deltaproteobacteria bacterium | reverse complement strand
GACGTAAAACGGCGCACCGAAGAGACTTACCGCCGGAACTTGGCGGTCGACGAGCAACGCCAAGCGGTCGAGCAGCAGTCCGCCGAAGTGTAGCTTGATTTCGTCGCGCTTTAAAAATCGCTCCAACCCCTGCAACGTCGAAAAATGACTGCCCGAATGATAGCCCACCGTCACCGAAACGTTGGCGAGATCCTCTGGCTTTCGGAGTGAGGACTCCGGCGCCACAAAGATTCCCGACGGCGAGACCGAGTAAGCACGGCCCCACATCTTGCCGTGGCCGGCGGAAGCGGCCATATTGACCGTCCAGTGGCACGCCGAGCTCAGGTTACAGTCGCGCCCGTCTTCGATCGATTCGAACGCGCCACGCTGAATATCGCCGGGGCTCGATTCGACCTGTCCCGCGTCGGCAGACCAGGTCACAATCGGCTTGACGAGAAATTCGTAGTCCAATCCTTCGGCCGTGAAGTAGCCTTTTTCTTCCGCGACCCACTCTTGTAAACGACCATGAGACTGAATGCGGAATTTGCTCATTGTTTACCTTCTTTCCTCGTGGCTACCGATCAATCGAGATCCCGTGAAACTAGCTCTTTTTACGCCGCGCGCGAGTCACAATCAAGATGAACGTTGCCCTCACAGTATTATTTCCCGCACAGTTGGACACAAGCTTTTCTCTACGCTAAAAGGTTTTCTAGGGAAGCGAGTCATGCCCTACTGTTATCCGCCTGATCCCAACACGCGAAAACCTAAATTTACGCCGCCGATTAAGGCTTGCGATACCCACTTTCACGTCTTCGGACCGCCGGAACAGTTTCCTTACGTTTCGACCCACGAGTATACGCCGCCTGCGGCGCCGCTGGAACATTATCTCAAGATGGCTGAAGTAGTCGGCATCGAGCGCGCCGTCGTGGTGCAGCCGAGCGTCCACGGTCTGGACAACTCGGCGACGCTGGACGCGATCGAGAAGTCGCAGGGTAATTTTCGCGGCGTCTGTCGGATCGACGACAAGACACCGAAAGGCGAATTGGAGCGACTCCAAAAAGGCGGGATCCGCGGCGTGCGCTTCAACCTGCTCGATCGCCCGCGCGGCAATGTGAAACTCGACGTGCTCGATCGCTGCGTGGAAAACATCGTCGAGCTAGGCTGGTCGGTGGACCTGCATATCGACATGAAAAATTTGATAGCCCAAGAAAAACGCATTCGCGGCATGCCGGTGCCCGTGGTCATCGATCATATCGCTCGCGTCAAGCCCACGGACGGGATAAGCCAGGCCGGATTTCAACTGCTGCTGGATCTGATGAAGCTCAAGCATGTCTGGGTCAAAATCAGCGGCGCAGATAAAATCTGCAATACGCCGGTGCATAACTACTTCGGCTTGCCCTTTGTCGAGGTGATTCCGTACGCCCAAACCGTCATCGCGGCGGCGCCGGACCGAGTCATTTGGGGCACCGACTGGCCGCACTCGAATAATTTCGCGCCGGGGTATACGCCCAATGACGGTGACTTGGTCGATTTACTGGCGCTATTCGCGCCCGACGAGGCGACGAGAAAAAACATTCTCGTCGACAATCCCGCGGCCTTGTACCGATTCGAATAGATGATAAAAGCTTAAAATCCTACTAACCGGGAGAGTGCAACATGGTCAAATTCACCGACGACATGAAAGACCGCATCGACAAGGCCTTCGAAGAAAAGAAATATTGCGTTTGGATAACCACGTCCGACGAAGGTTACCCCGACGTGAGCTTTCGCGGCAGCACCTTTGTTTACGACGACGAGCATCTTGCGTTTTGGGATCGCTCCCTTGGCCAGAGCACGACCAACCTCGAAAAAAATCCAAACGTGTGCATGCTCTACTACCACGGTCCGAGCCGCGTCGGGTGGCGATTTTACGGCAAGGCCACGGTCTACAAAGAAGGTGAAATGCGCCAAAATATTCTAAAGCGCACGGTCAAAGCGGAGCTCGACAAAGATCCCGAGCGCAAAGGCTACGGCGTCCTCGTGCGCGTCGACAAGATCCGCGGCTACAGCGGATTTACGGTCCTGCAAGAGCGCTAGTCGCTTGAGAACGATCATACAATCGCTCGTCACGCTTGCCGCGGCGATCCTACTCGGCGCGCCGGCGATGGCGCTGGATCGGATTCGCGTCGCGGTATCGAATCCGAACATGCCGAACTTGACGGTCGCGATGGCGCAAAAGAACGGGTTTTTCAAAGACGAAACCCTCGAAGCTGAGATCATTCGGATGAATCCCAACGTCGGGATCACCGCCCTAGCGACAGGCGACGTCGACTACTGCCAACTGTTCGGCGCCGTGGTAGGCGGCGCCATCGCCGGCTTGCCGGTTAGAATTGTCGCCGGCTATCTCGACAACTGGCCGATGACCTTGATCGCTCAGCCGGAATACAAGTCGATCAAAGACCTCAAAGGCAAAACCCTGGGCATTAGCAGTTTCGGCGCGACGCCGGACGTCGCCGCGCGCATGATGCTGAAACGAGCGGGCGTTGATCCGGAAAAAGAGATCAAAGTGCTCGCGCTAGGCTCCGACGCCGCGCGTCTTACTGCGCTTACACAAAGAGTAGTAGACGTGGTCGTGATTTCACCACCCGCCGATGCACAGATGGAAAAACAAGGCTATCGCATCCTGGCGCGCGCCTACGAATTGTTCAGTTTTCCTTACCTCGGTCTCGGTACGCATACGCGAAAAATCAAAGAAAAGCCGGACGAGATTCGCCGAGTGATCAAAGCAACCATCCGCGCCAACCGATTTATTCGCGACAATCGCGACGAAGCCGTGCACACGCTGATCGGTTGGGGCAAGGTCGAGCGCGAGTTCGCTTACGCATCCTACGACGCGTTGAAGAATCTGTTCAATGCCGACGGCGCCGTGCCCGAGGATGGCTTGAAGCTCGTCATCGAGCAAGCCCGCCGCGGCGCGAAGGTCACGCGGGAAGTTGCGCCGAACGAAGTCGTTGACCTAAGTTTTCTGCGCGAGGCGCAGGCGGAGCTGGGAATTAAGCCGCGTTAATTCGATGCTGATCCCGACGAAGGAGTAACCAAATGATTGTCGACTGGCATGCGCACGTCTACCCGCCCGAATTGGCCAAGGAACGCCGCTGGGGCGACACGACGCCCTTGACGATTGAAAACTTACTGGAAGCACACGAGAAGGCCGGTATCGATCTTTGTGTCGTCAGCAACACGATTCACTATCTAAAAGACAAGACCCATGACGAGTCGCTGGCCTTTTTACGGCGCTGGAACGAGTACGCCGCGAAGATTCAGCAGAAATACAAAGATCGCATCGTCGTCTTCACCAGCACCCTGCCCTGCGGCGGTGAGCCCTTCGTCAAAGAGCTCGAGCGCGCGATCGCGCAATATGGCCTGCATGGCGTGCTGATCAACTCGAGCCATCAGCACGCCTATCCGGACGACGATGAGGCCAAGGCTTTTTTCGAATTGGTCACCAGTTTGCGAATTCCCGTGATGATGCACGCGCCGTCGGTCGGTTTCGGCGAAGAGCGCATGCGCGACTACCGTCTGGCTTCCAGCG
>VBKX01000136.1 GCA_005879435.1 Deltaproteobacteria bacterium | reverse complement strand
AAAGCGAGAAGCCGACAGTCACCGCAGCAAAAGAGGTCACTAAGGAGGAGAAGAAGGCTGAGCTGAAAAATCAGCAATCGATATCGACTGTGAGCGCATCGGCGGCGAAACCCGAGACGACCCTACAAAAGAACTCCGCCCCAACGAAGGCACCCAAGGAAAATCTCGAAGAGAAGAGTTCTGATCCGAAAGGCCGCTCGGCGGTTTTGCCGCCAGCGCCGGTCGCCAAGGCTCCGCAGCCGGTCCCGGCAGCGGAATCGGTGAAACCCGCCGCAGTCCTTAGCGACGCGAAAACGGAACCCCCGATCGTCACGCCAAAACCAGCGCCGCCCATCGCGGTCCCAGCGAATCAAGAAAAGGTTTCCGAAAAACCAGCCGGTGAGCAGCTCGCATTGTTGAAGAATAAACCGATCGAAGTTCTGCCCGAGAAAAAGATTTTGACGCGCCCGCCGCCGAAAGCCCTCGAGGGATTTATCATCCAATTGGCGTTTAACGACAAAGAAAAAGCCCAGCATTGGGCCGAAGCCATGGAGCGCCGTGGCTTCGCGGTTTCGATTACCGAAGCGGGCGCGGACGGCGCCCTGAGAGTGCGGCTCGGAAATTTTACCCTTCGTGACGAAGCGGAACGTCAACTTCGAACGTTCAAGCAAGACGGAATGAATGGCATCATCATCAATTTACCGCAGGCATTTAGACCGGAAGCCCGCAGCTCGATCCCTTGATGGGTCAGCTCTTCAGCCGCGCCCACTAGAAACTGCGGAACTCAGCCGCCATGCGAGGAAGCTTAGCCCAGCCGGCGCCGCTCATTGACGGACTGAAGTTTTTAGCTTTTCTCGGAGGATCTCGTTCAGCTTCTGCGGATTGGCTCTCCCTTGCGTCGCTTTCATGACTTGGCCGACGAAATAGCCAAAGACTTTTTCGTTGCCGGATTGATATTGGGCAAGCTGTTTCGGATTTGAAGCCAGTACCTGGTCAATGGCTGTCTCGATACTGCCGGTATCGGAAACTTGCTCCAAGCCTGTCTCGCCGACGATTTGTTGCGGCGGCTTATTCGAATCGAGCATCGCTTCGAATACCGTCTTGGCGATTTTCCCCGTGATCTTACCGTGATCGATCATTTGCACCAACTGTGCTAGATGCGCGGCGGCCACCGGCCAGTGCGATATGTACAGTTGATCGTCGAGCTTGCGCTCTTTCAGGACACGAAACAGGTCCCCGACGATCCAATTGCTGAGCGCTTTGGCGTTGGGGTGGACTTTCACCGCGGCTTCAAAATAGTCGGCGACATCTTTTCTGGCGGTGAGAAGCTCGGCGTCGTAAGCCGGCAGCGTATATTCGGCGGCGAATCGCTGTTTGCGTGTGGCGGGAAGCTCTGGCAGCGTGACGCGAACTTCGTCTGTCCAGGTATCATCGATGATCAGCGGCAGCAAATCCGGATCCGGGAAATAGCGATAGTCGTGCGCCGACTCCTTCGAGCGCATGGAGCGGGTTTCTTCGCGGTTCTCGTCCCAGAGCCGGGTCTCCTGGATTAACGTACCGCCATCGGAGAGTGTGTCGATTTGTCGGTCGATTTCAAATTTGATGGCTCTTTCCACGGCCCTAAAAGAGTTCAGGTTTTTGATCTCAATCTTCGTTCCCAAGATTTCGCTGCCCGCGGGACGGATCGACACGTTGGCATCGCAGCGAAAACTTCCTTCCTCCATGTTGCCGTCGCAGACCTCAAGATATTGGAGGATTTGCCTGAGAGTTCGCAAGTAAGCGCCAGCTTCCGCCGCGGTACGCATGTCCGGCTCGCTGACGATTTCCAAGAGCGGCACTCCGGCGCGGTTGAGATCGACTAAACTCGCGTCGCCGTGGGCGTCGTGAATATTTTTTCCGGCGTCCTCTTCCATGTGAATACGCGTCAAGCGCACGCGCTTTTGAGTTCCATCGATATCCACGTCGATATAGCCGCCGATACAGACGGGTAACTCGTATTGGCTAATTTGATAGCCTTTCGGCAAATCCGGATAAAAATAGTTCTTGCGCGCCAGGATGCTCGAGCGCGCGATCTCGCAGTGGGTTGCCAGCCCCGCCTTGATCGCGAACTCGACGACGCGTCTATTGAGTACCGGCAATACGCCCGGGAAACCGGCGCAAACCGGGCAAGTGTTTTGATTGGGCTCTTGGCCGAATTTGGTCGAACAGCCGCAGAAGATTTTTGACTCGGTCAATAACTGGGCATGGACTTCCAAACCTATAACGGGCTCGTATTTCATGATCTCACAAGTTGAGAATGGAAGATCGAGGATAGTGAATCGCGATGCTCCATCATCGATCCTGGATCCTGGGTTTTGTCTTGTGCCACTCCGTCGCGCGCTCATAAGTATCAGCTACGCGGAGAATTGTGGCTTCGTCGAAATGTTTGCCGATGATCTGCAGTCCGATAGGCATGCCCTCGCCATCGAAGCCACAGGGTAGGGAGATCGCGGGCAGGCCAGCCAGGTTGATCGATATCGTGTAGATGTCGGATAGATACATTTGCAATGGGTCTTGAGTCTTTTCGCCAAGCCTGAACGCGGTCGTCGGCGCAGTCGGCGTGACGATCACGTCGCAGCGCCCGAAGGCGGCGTCAAAGTCTTTTCTGATCAGCGTGCGCACGCGCTGCGCTTTGAGATAATAAGCGTCGTAGTAGCCGGCCGATAACGCGTACGTGCCGAGCATGATCCGACGTTTAACTTCGGCGCCGAAACCCTCATCGCGGCTGATCATGTAGGTTTCAATGAGATCCTTCCCATTGGCGCGGCGGCCAAAACGCATGCCATCATAGCGCGCCAAGTTGGAACTGGCTTCCGCTGTGGCGACAATATAGTAGACCGCCACCGCATATTCCGTGTGTGGCAAGGAAATCTCTTCGATCACGGCGCCGTGTTTTTCTAGTTCTCGAATGGCACTGCGAACGGCTTCTCCCACTTCGATTTGCATTCCTGACACGAAATACTCTTTCGGAATGCCCAGCCGCAGCCCTTTGATGTCGCCGTTAAGCGCCGCGGAGTAGCGTGGCACGCTTGAGTTGATGGAGGTCGAATCAGCCGGATCCTGTCCCGCAATCGCTTCGAGCAACAGCGCCGCATCGCGCACGTCCTTGGTCATCGGACCGACTTGATCCATCGAAGACGCAAAAGCAATAATTCCATAGCGGCTGACTCGGCCGTACGTCGGCTTAAGCCCGACGATGCCGCAACAAGCGGCGGGTTGGCGAATGGATCCGCCGGTGTCGGTACCGAGCGCTGCGATACATTCATCGGCGGCGACGGCTGCCGCTGAGCCGCCAGATGAACCGCCCGGTATTCGCTCCAGGTTCCACGGATTGCACGTCGCAAAAAAAGCCGAGTTCTCCACCGAGGAGCCCATGGCAAATTCGTCGAGATTGGTTTTCCCGATGATGACCGCGCCGGCCGAACGAACTTTATCGACCGTCGTGGCATCGTAGGGCGGAATGAAGTCGCCAAGAATTTTCGACGCGCAGGTCGTACGCAAACCTTTGGTGAGAAAATTGTCCTTCAATGCAATCGGGATACCCAGGAGTGGCGCCGGGTCCCTGGCCTGTTTTAGCTTTTCGTCCGCTCGATTCGCCTGTTCCAGCGCAGCCTCGCGCGCCAAAGTGAGATAAGCGTGAACTTTATCGTCCGTGTCAGCGATCCGTTGATAGACCGCTTCGGTCAACTCAACGGAAGTGAGCTCGCGCTTGCGCAGTTTGTCACTAGCCTCGTGTAGCGTAAGCTGAGCGAGACTCATTCGATGATCTTCGGAACTTTGAAGAAAGTCGCGTCGCGGGCGGGCGCGTTGGCCAATAGCGCGTCGGCGTTGGGCTGATTGGTGACTCGGTCATCGCGCAGGGTATTTTCAATATTGACGGCGTGGTTAAACGGTTCGACGTCGGCGGTATCGAGCTGGTTTAATTTCTCCATGTAGCCGAGAATGTGATCGAGGTCTTCGGTGAGGCTTGCTTGCTCTTCGGGCGTCAATCGTAGCCTCGCCAAAACCGCGACGCGGTCAATTCCCTCGCGGGTCAATTTCATAGCAAATTTTTACCATAAGGCCGCCGCCAATTCCAATAGAACTACAGCGTGTCTGACGACCTAAAGAGGTTATTTTATTTGCAGTTAGATGACCTTTTCGCTAACAATAGAGACCGTGAAAGGCAGGCAGTTGTCATTGGTGGCGGAGGCGAAGGCGGCACTTCAGTTTCGTGATTTCGAAGAACAGAGCTACACGCGCGGGTTCCAATTTATTGCCGGCATCGACGAAGCCGGGCGCGGTCCGCTCGCCGGTCCGGTGGTTGCCGCGGCAGTGATCCTGCCGCGCGGCTTTACTCACGCCGAGATTAAAGACTCGAAATTGCTGTCGGCGCTGCAGCGAGAGAAATTGGCGCCGGTGATCCGGCAGGAATCGCTTTGCTGGGGTCTTGGCGTCGGTGAGGTCGACGAGATCGACCGGATCAATATCTTGCAGGCCAGCTTGCTCGCCATGGTCAAAGCGCTGGCCGCCTTGA
>VBKX01000669.1 GCA_005879435.1 Deltaproteobacteria bacterium | reverse complement strand
ATGGGAAAAGCCGGTCCATTCTTTGGGCGGGAGAATGCGCGCCAGGTCCTTTTCAATCTTCACCGGATCTTGGTGCCGGGTGAGACCCAGCCGATTTGCGAGACGTTTACAATGCGTGTCGACAGCGATGCCAGGCATGTTAAAGGCGTGGCCGAGTATCACGTTGGCGGTTTTTCGACCGACGCCGGCCAACTTCGTGAGCTCGTCCATTATCGACGGTACTGAGCCGTTGAATTCTTCCATTAACTGCTCTGCGCAACGTTTGAGCGATCTTGCCTTGGCGCGAAATAAACCGAGGCTACGGATCACCGACTCGATGTCGGCGATCGACGCACGGCTGAGCGCCGCGGGCGTCGGATAGCGTCGGAAAAGTTCCGGGGTGACTTTATTTACCGCCGCGTCGGTACACTGCGCTGAGAGGATCACCGCGACCAGCAGTTCAAAAGTATTCTCGTGCGTGAGCGGACATTGCACGTCAGGATACGCCAGCGCCAGACGCGCTGCGATAGCGCCGGCCCGAGCGGTTTTCGCATCGAGTGGTTCCCGTCGGCGTCGGCACCGGTCGCGTCGCACCGCTGGACGGGCGACCGATTGCTTTTCACTTGCCGCGCTTGGCACCAAAGGCACTCTTGCCGGCATAGACTGCGCGCTTGCCCAACTCTTCTTCGATGCGCAATAGTTGATTGTATTTTGCCGTGCGTTCGCCGCGGCAAGGCGCGCCGGTTTTGATTTGTCCCGCGTTGGTCGCCACCGCGAGATCCGCGATGGTCACGTCTTCGGTTTCACCGGAACGGTGCGACATCACCGTGGTGTAACCGGATTCTTTAGCGAGCTTCATGGTCTCTAAAGTCTCGGTGAGCGAACCGATCTGGTTGACTTTGACCAGGATGGAATTGGCCACTTCCGAATCGATGCCCCGCTGCAAACGAGCTCTATTGGTGACGAACAAGTCGTCACCGACCAATTGAATTTTCTTGCCCAACGCTTGGGTCATCACGCGCCAGCCTTCCCAGTCATCCTCGGCGAATCCGTCCTCGATAGAGAGAATCGGGTATTGCCTTACCCAATCTTCGTACAGCCGAACCATATCGTCGCGGCTTCGCTTCTGGCCATCGGATTTCTTGAAGACATAATTACCGTCGTCGTAGAACTCGCTCGACGCCACGTCCAAAGCAAGAGCGACCTGCGAACCGTCTTTGTAACCAGCCTTTGTGATCGCTTCCAAGAGCAACTCGATCGCTTCGGCATTGCTTTGGACGCGCGGAGCGAAGCCGCCTTCGTCGCCAACGCTGGTGGAGAGCGACCGGTCATGCAAGACTTTCTTCAGGGTCGCGAAAATCTCGGCGGCACTGCGCAGCGCTTCCTTGAAGCTTTTCATGCCGATGGGTACGACCATGAACTCCTGTACGTCGACGTTATTGTCGGCGTGAGCGCCGCCGTTTAAGACATTGAGCATGGGAACCGGTAAAGTCTTCGCCGCCGAGCCGCCCAAGTATCGATATAACGGCAGGCCTTGCGCCTTTGCTTGGGCGTGAGCGACCGCCAACGATACGCCGAGAATGGCGTTGGCGCCCAGTTTGCCCTTATTCGGCGAACCGTCAAAATCGAGCATGATTTGATCGATCGCGGCTTGGCCGCGCGCGTCCTTGCCGCGCAAGCGGGGAGCGATATTTTCGTTCACGTGGGCCACGGCCTTCGCTACGCCTTTGCCAAGATATCTCTTGCCGCCGTCTCGAAGCTCCACCGCTTCATGAATGCCCGTCGAAGCTCCCGACGGTACCGTCGCTCTTCCCATCACGCCGTTTTTCAGAGACACCTCTACCTCCACTGTCGGCTGTCCTCGTGAATCGAGCACTTCACGCGCGTGCACCCGTTGAATTTTCATCACCCGCCCTCCGAAAAAAAGTTATCAACTTAAGACAAAAGCATAAAATATGCTATATTGCTATGCATCTGAACTATGCGCTTCCGAACAATCGTACCCCAACGTTGGCCAATTTATCTGTTTGGCTCGCTCATCGTGATGCTCTCCTTGGTCACCGTCGTCGGTAAGCATGGGGCACTGCATCTCTGGCAGTTGCGCGGCGAAAAGGATCGGCTTGACGAACAGAATTTTCGCATGCAAAAGGAAAACGCAATTCTGCGAGACCGCGTTTATCGCATCCGTAACGACAACGCGTTTCTTGAAAAGGTGGCCAGGGAAGAACTCAATTTGGTCCGGCCGGGTGAAGTGATCTATCGCTTTCCGAGCCAGGGGAAACGCGGTGCGCCGCGCCAAGGCATTAACGACCCTGCTTCCGAAGCGCGCCCGTCAGCGGCACAAAAAGAACCGCGTCAAAATCCTCGATGATCGCCTTGGCTGCTGATTTTCTGGCCGGAATCAGTCTTTAATCTCGCCGCTCTTCGCCCAACGGCATCACCCATCGTCCGCCTTCCCGAAGTTTCCGCCAAAGCGGATCCCTCGTCCGCGCAGGGAAACCATCGCGCGGCGCCGGCGGGCGATGGCGTCCTCGTGTTCCGACGCGCACGGGTTTAACTGCGCGGTTTGCACCGGAAACTGACGGACGCGCTGATGGCGATAACCGAAATCAACAGGAAGCGTCTAGAGTGTGTCCTTGAAAACGAAATGATAGTACTCATCCATATCCATGAGTTCATTGAGTTCGGAGCTGTCGTTCAAACGAACCTCGATCAACCATCCTTCACTGTAAGGATCCTCGTTAATGATCGAAGCATGATTGTCGAGATGCGGATTCACCGCTAGAACCTTGCCCGATATCGGCGACACGAACTCATGGACGGTGGATATGGTTTCGATCTCGGCAAAAACTTCGCCTTCCTCGATCCTATCGCCGATGTCGGGAAGCTCAACGGAAATCACCGTACCGAGCGCACCTTGAATATAATTGGTCAGGCCGAGCAAAACATGTTCGTCGTCGACTCCGACCCAGACATGTTGTTCGCTGACTTTGACTTCCTTTTCGGCCATATTTTTAAGTCAACTATAGAGCGCGCCAATTTGCTGTCAAGGGCGAACCGCCGTGATGGCATCATCGCCTTAACTTGACAAGCTTGGCGCATTCGCAGTAGCGATGAGAACATGGATGGTATTCGTCACGTTTTTCGTCGAGGGTGTGCGGAGGCTGCGTAACATTGGACCCTTCGCGACGAAAAACGGAAACTTTGGACGCAAAAGCGCCGGCCGCGGCCATCGTCGCCGGACTTAAGAACGCTGGCATCGACTTCGTGGCTACTCTGCCGGACGAGAAGATGCTGGAACTGATCCGCGCAGTGGAAAACGATGCCGCGCTGAGGCACGTGCCACTTTGCCGGGAGGAGGAAGGCATCGGCATTTGCGCCGGAGCTTATCTCGCGGGAAAGAAAACTGCGATCATCATGCAGAACGCGGGTTTCTTAAACAGCTGTAACGCGCTCACCACTACGTCGTTGCAGTTTCAAATTCCGATCTTGATGTTGATTTATTATGCCGGAGACATCGGCGACCGCGGCTTTGCCACTCTCGGAACGGTTACGGAACCGGTGCTCCAAGCCATGGGGTTTCGCACCTACGTGTTGCGCAAAAAAGACGAGATCGACACGACTTTGCGCGGCGCGCAAATCTTAGCCGAAGATTCCAAACGACCGGTCGCCGTGCTTCTGACCAAAAGCGTGCTCGGTGTAGCGTGAAACAACGTTACGACTACTTGAAGGCCATCGCGGGTGACGCGGGCGACGCCCTGGCGGTTTGCACCGGGTGGGGCGCGCGCGAGTGGTCGGCGGTGCGCCCAAGCGACGGCAATCTCAAGACTCGCACATTGGGATTAGTCTCGTCCATCGCCGCCGGTCTCGCCCTAGCTCTACCCCATCGCAAAGTCATCGCCATCGACGGCGACGGCGCATTTCTCATGAATCTTTGCGGTCTACCCACCATCGCGCTGCAGAATCCGGGTAATCTCATTCATTTGCTGTTCGACAACGAAGTTTACGAAGCTTCCGGCGGCACGGCCACCGCGTCGCATAATTCTGACGCCGTCATGATCGCCAAAGGCGCGGGTTACAGGCATGCAACGTGGGTGAAGACGACGGAAGAATTTCGCGCCGAGTTTGCGAGCGCCTGGAATCGCAACGAGTTGACGTTGATTGCGGCAAAAATCGAACCCGGCCAGCCGAAAGGCCTTCCGCCACTCCGCTTGGACGAGATTGAAAATAAATATCGTTTCATGCGCTATCTGGAATCGACCGAGAAAAAGAATATCTTGCATCCCGGTTTCGACTCGAAACTATAGTCAATTTACGGGGAAGAAGTGCCCGCGCTGCTCTGGTCGGATTGATCTCGCGCGGCAGGAGATTTTCTCGATTCCCGCCAAATACGCGCCATTTCTGCGCGCGACAACTTTCCATCTCGACTCGGTAACCCGAGCCAGTTCCACTGATCCGGATAGCGTCGGATCGCTGCTTCAAGATGGCGGCTGTAGACCGCGGTCGTGGCGACAACGCTTTGATCGAGGTCTGCCAGTTCCACCGCCGCGATCGGCGCGCCGACCTCGAGTACTATTGAGTCGTCGGTTCGTCTCGTCGCGAACATCGGTAAAGTCACCGCTCCCGTGCGCAGCGCCAGAGTCGCCGGGCCGCGTGGTGCCGGCGCTTTCAACCCGAAAAAATCAACCATCACGTCGCCGGATTTAAACTCATCGGCGATGATTAATACGATTCGGTTTTCGCGCAACGCCTTGAGAACGCCGCGCGCCGCCGCGCGCCGGGGCTTAGCGGAAATCGTGTGAATGCCGATCTGCGCGCGATAATCGTCGGTCAATTTAGCAAAGCGTTCGTCGGCCGGATGCTTTATGATTACGCTGAATGGGTAACCGCTCGCGGCCAGGCGCCCGCCGATCAAGGTAAAGCTGCCCAAGTGGGCGCTCAAGGCGAGAACGCCTTTGCCCTTTTCGAGGGCACGCCGAATATGTTCTTCTCCTTCCAACTTGACCGTGGAAACAATTTTTTCCTTGGAGAAGTGCATCACGGCCGTGGTATCGAACACGCCGCGGGCGAAATTGAGCCAGG